>JAJYDD010000326.1 GCA_021777795.1 Pseudomonadota bacterium
TCGGTGTCTCGCATCCCTTTCCGATACCGCAAGCCAACCGCGTGCGAACCTGGGGATAACAAAATCCGACACCTTGCCCACACGATTCAGCGAGGAGCCGAATTGCACCCCCCATGCAGCGCACCCTAGCCACCTGAGCGCGTCTAGTTCGAAACCGTTACAAACGCGGATTTGCCTTCGCCACTAGGCCCCACGCCGCTGCTGGCATCACCACGTCAACACAGACGTAAGCGCTCATGTGAACCTCCATTGTCGCATTTCCAACGATGGAACCCGCAGCGAGACAAACCCACGCCATAACGGCAATCGACTTCGACACGAACAGATTTACGGCCAAGCTCGTTACCAACCACATTATGGCAGATCATCGTAGCCCTGCACAGCCCAAGCGGAACAATCCGTGGCGCCCCGTGCAGCGGCGGCAGCCGTGACAGAAAACGGCGCCCAAAGCCCTGATATCTCTCCGCGCCCGTCCTGTCCTCACCGCCTCGGCGGCGCGACCCCGAAGGCTTTGGCCAAGAACAGCCCGGCGTGCTTCAACCCGCCGCCGTCGATGCCGTGCGCGACGCCCATCGACAGATGCCATTGCGTCGGCAGGTCGGCGGCGGCGAGCGCGTCGGCGGCGATGAACATGGCGTCGAGCGGGATCATCGGGTCCTGGTCGCCGTGAACGAGCAGGATCGGCGGCGGCGCGCCTCTGAGGTCGCGCGCGCGCGCCTCGGCCAGCCGCTCTGGCGCGACCAACAGGCCCGAGAAGCCGACGATCGCCGCCGGGGCGCGCGGACGGCGCAGGCCGACATGCAGCGCCATCATCGTCCCCTGGCTGAAACCGCAAAGCGCCAGCCGGCTGTCGTCGAGCCCGTATCTGGCCAGTTCCTCGTCGAGGAAGGCGTCGATCACCGGCTTGGCCGCCTCGGCGCCCTTGAGCCGGTCGGCGGCCGAGCGCGCGTCGTCGACGCCGCGCGCCGCGCTGAGCGCGAACCATTGCCGCCCGCCCGGCGCGCCGGGGCAAAGCTCGTGCGCGTTCGGCGAGACGAAGGCCGTGTCCGGCAGCGCCTGGCGCCAGTGCTGGGCCAGCTCGATGAGATCGTCGCCGTTGGCGCCGTAGCCGTGCAGGAACACGACGAGTTGCTTGGCTCGGCCGCTCATGGCTTCGAGGCGCGGTCCCGACAATTTGGCGGTCATGACGATGTCCCTGGAGGAAGTCGCGCCCGGTCTAGCCCGTCTTCTATGTTTCCGCCAAGGGCGCCGTCGTAACCAAGGGCGTCGTCGTATCGAGGTCGATGACGCCGGCGCGCTGCTTGGCGACGCGGTAATAGGCCCACAGCATCCTCGCCGCGACGCCGCGATAGGGCCGCCAGCGTTCGGCCAGCCGTTCGAGCTTTTGCGCGTCCGGCCGCGTCTTGAGATTCAGCGCCAGCTTGGCCGCCTCCTGCAAGGCGAGATCGCCGGAGGGGAAGGCGTCGGGATGGCCGAGGCAGAACAGCAGGAAGATGTCGGCCGTCCACGGCCCGATCCCCTTGACCGCGACCAGAGCGCGGTGCGCGTCGGGCGCCGGCATATGGGCGAGGGCGGAAAGATCGAGGCTGCGGGCGGCGACCGCATCGGCCACGGCGGTCAGCGCCCGGATTTTGGGGCCGGAAAGCCCGCAGCCGCGCAGGATCGCCTCGCCGGCCGCCAGCGCGCTTTCCGCCGACAACGGGCTCAGCGCCGCCTCCAGCCGGCCGAAGATGGCGTTGGCGCTGGCGACCGACACCTGTTGCGAGACGATGATCGCCGCCAAACCCGCAAAGCCCGGTTCGCGCCGCCGCAACGGCGGCGGCCCGCCGATTTCCACGAGGCGGCCGATGGCGACGGGGTCGAGCGCCATCAGCGCGGCGGCGGCTTCGGCCAGCGCTTCTTCGCCATCGATGAGCCGGCCGGGTTCGTAGCGCAGCGCCGGCGGCTTTTTCCGGGCCGCCGGCTTCTTCTTGGGCTTCGCCGCCGCTATCGTCTTGGCCATGCCGGTCCTCCGTTTCGCGCCGACGCCCAACGGCCGCTTGCATCTCGGGCACGCCTATTCCGCGTTACGCAACGCCGCGCTCGCCGCGCGCCTCGGGGCCAAGCTGCTGCTGCGCTTCGAGGACATTGATCCCGCCCGCTGTCGACCCGAATACGAGGCCGCCATCGTCGATGATCTAGCGTGGCTCGGTGTCGCTTGCGAGCCGAACCCGCGCCGGCAGAGCGAGCACGCCGAGGATTACGCCGCCGCCTTCGCGGCGCTGCGCCGGCGCGGGCTGGTCTATCCCTGCTATTGCACGCGCGGGCGGATCGCGCAGACGAACGCCGGCCGCGATCCCGACGGCGCGGCGCTGCATCGCGGCCGCTGCGTCGCAGCGACGCCCGAGGATACGCGCGCGCGCCTCGAAAGCGGCGAGTCCGCCAGTTGGCGGCTCGATCTCGCCGCGGCGCTGGCCGTGACGCCGCCGCTCGACTGGACCGAATTCTTCGAAGGCGACGCGCCGGCCACGGTCGCCGCCGAGCCGCAACTCTGGGGCGACATCCTCATCGCCGCCCGTGACCGGCCGGCGGTCTATCATCTGGCCGTCGCGGTCGACGACGCCCTCCAGGGCGTCACCGACGTCGTGCGCGGCCGCGATCTCTTCGCCTCGACTTCGCTGCACCGGTTGTTGCAGGCGCTGCTCGATCTGCCGGCGCCGCGCTATCGCCATCACCGCCTCGTGCTCGACGCGGCGGGGGCGAAGCTCTCCAAGAGCGCGAAATCCACGAGTCTGGCCGCCCTGCGCGCCCAGGGTGTCTCGGCCGCGGGCGTGCGCGCCGCGCTCGGCTTCGGCGAGGGCGAGCCGCCGTTCACGGTCGCGCTCAGTTGAGCTTGGCGGTGGGTCCTGGGGCGGCGGCGCTGGCGCTCGGCGCCTGCGCCATCAACCCGTCGATGCGGTCGCGCTCCTTGTGGAACTGCGCGAGCATGCGGCCATCGAACTCGCGCGTGCGCGGCAGCTTGATGCCCATGGGGTCGACGAAATTGCCGTTGATGATGACTTCGTAGTGCAGATGCGGGCCGGTGGCGAGGCCGGACTGGCCGAGATAGCCGATGACCTGCCCTTGGGTGACGCGCACACCCTCGGTGACGCCCCGCGCGAAGCCGGACATATGATTGTAGGTGGTGACATAGCCGTTGGCGTGTCGGATCTCGACGCGGCGGCCGTAGGCGGAATCCCAGCCCGACTTGATGACGACGCCGTTGCCGGCGGCCAGCACCGGCGTCCCGACCGGCGCGCCCCAATCGACGCCGGTGTGCATGCGGGCAAAATGCAGAATGGGATGGTAGCGCATGCCGAAGGGGGAAGTCTCGACGCCGCCCTCGATAGGCTTGCGCAACAGGAATTTGCGGGTAGAGCGGCCGTTCTCGTCATAGTAATCGGCGGCGTTGTCGTCGGGAGAGCGGAATCTATAATAGCGGAACGTCTGGTCGCGCACTGTCAGCGCGGCGTAGAGCAGCGCGGCGTGGGGGGCGTATTCGTCGGAATCGGCGATGAAGGCGGTCATCGCGTCGCCGGGCTGGGCCGAGCGCTGGAAATCAACGTCGTTGACGAAGGCGTGGACGAAATCCTCGATGAGGGGCTTGGGCAAGCCCTGCTTGAGCGCGGTCTGGTAGAGGCTTTCATAGAGGCTGAGGCCGCCCTCGGCGCCGCCGGACCCACGCCGCGCGACGTCGCTGGAGGCGTGGGCGACGTTGACGTAATCGCCGTTGTCCTTGACCGCGACGGCGGCGCGCAACTGATCGTCGCTATAAATATCGACCCGGGCGATGCGGCGGCCGAAGTCGGGGTCCTCGGCGTCGGAATATTGCAAGATGACCTTTTGGCCGTCGGCGACCGGCGACGCGCTGCTTTTTGCGCCGAACGCCGCCTGAATGGCGGACGCGACCGCCGGCGTGGCGCCGTTCTCGCGCAGCACCGCGTCGAAGGGCTCGCCGTGTTTGGGCCGCAGCAGCCGCTCCGAAGCGGCGTTCGCGCCGCCTTCGATCGTGCGCGGCACGCTGGTGACGTTCTCGGGCACCATGCGCACGGCGACCGAGGGGAAGGAGGCGCCGGGCGTCAGGTCGCCGGCCGGCGCATAGGGCAACGCGCCGAGCGGATCGACGCCAGCGCGCGAGGTGCGCATTAGCATCATCTGCGGCGCCATCGCGAAGCGGCGCTCGCCCGCCTGTTCGTTGCGCACGAATTCATCGACCTGCGCCATCGCCTGGGCGAGCGACAATTCGCCGGTCACGGCGGCCACGTCGTCGGGGGCGATGTCGCGGCTGGTGAAGGCGACCTCGGTCTCGTCCTGCGGGGGCAGCGCGTCGGGCTGGTTCTCGCCCTTGCCGGCGCGGTTGGCGCTGATCTTCAAGGGGTCGAAGGGGGGCACGGCGGCCGCGAACTGGGTCGGCGTCGTGGTGAGCGTCGTCGACAGCAGGGTATAGGGCCGGGCCTTGACGATCTCCTTGTCCCCGATCTTGATCGGTTGCGTGACCTGAAAATCCTGTTTGGCGGCGACGATATCCACGGGTCGCACCAGCCGGTCCCCCTTGCCGGCGCCGACACGCTCGCCAGCGTCGCTGGGCTGGGGCGCCGCCACGAATTCCGGCCGCGCCGCGAACGAGGATTGCCGGTCGAGATCGAAATAAAGCGCGGAGCCGATGAGGGCGAGGCCGCATAGGCCCGAGAGCGTGACGCCGGCCACCCAGCGCCAGGGCGCGCGCGCCCTGTCCGGCGCTTCTCCCGAGGGGTCGTCGCCCTGTATCGGCGGTTCGTGCCCGAGATCGCCCTGCGGCCTGTCGGTGCGTCGCAACACCGCCCCGGTGTGGGAAATCAGCATCGTTTGCGCGCCCCGATCATCTGTTCTGGACCGCTCCTGGCGTCCTGGATGGCTGCTGGACCGTCGCAGGCCTAGCGCGAATGCGCCGCCGCTTCCAGAGCCGCGGCTCAACTCGTTGGCGAGCGTGGCGTTTTTTCGACGCGCGGCGCCGATCGCGCGCCGAACGGCAAAAAGTTCCAAAAAGGGTTTGACAGGGTAGGGGTGTTGGCCTAGATAGCGCTCACCGACGGCGACGCCGCTGGATTGGCGGTTAGGTTGGTTGTTGGGTAGATAACG
>JAJYDD010000327.1 GCA_021777795.1 Pseudomonadota bacterium
CTCGCCGATGCGGACATGGGCGCAGATCGCGCCTCCCAGAAAGCCCGTCACCAGGATTGCGCCGAGGACGGCGGTGGCCGGGACGGCGTAAAGGAGGGCGCAGGCGAGTATGATTGGACCCAAGACACGGGTCAGGTCCATCGCGAACCCGGTTTCCCGCAACATGCTCGCGATCTGCGCCGGCGCGAAAAGCTGAATGACGCCGTCTGCCGCCAGAGTGACAACGACAGACGCGCTCATGATCCGGCCGGCCCAAAGGGCGCGATGCAAGGTCGCGGTTTCAGGCGGGTGATGCAGGCTTATAGTCTCGAACATCGGTCATTCTCCGATTGGGGGTTTCTGATTTCGAGGCTTACTGGGTCTCCTAGATATGATAAACACCCGGAAGCCGAACTCACTGTTCTCTCAATGGCGACCAATGCCGAGGCGCGACAATGCAGTCTCTCGAACCCCTGCGCATTTTCGTGACGGTCGCGGAAATGGGGAGCTTCACCCGCGCAGCCGACAGCCTCGGCATCCAAAAGGGGAGGGCATCAACGGCGGTTCGGAAGCTGGAAGAAGATGTCGGCGTCAGGCTGCTGCACCGGACGACGCGCAGCGTGCAGTTGACGGAGGATGGGCGCGCATTTCATGTCCGCGCCCGCGATCTGCTGGCGGAAGTTGATGACCTGCACTCGATGTTCGCGGGAGATCGCGTGGCGCTTCGTGGACGTTTGCGGGTTGATCTGCCGAGCGAACTGGCGCGCACCACTTTCGTGCCGGCCCTGCCGGATTTCATGGCGACTTATCCCGAATTGGAACTGGAGGTGTCGAGTACGGATCGCCAAGTTGATCTGGCCCAAGAGGGGTTCGACTGTGTGTTGCGGCTTGGCCCCATCGGTGACGAGACGCTGATCGCCCGCCCGCTGGGCCTCTTGCGCATGGTCAACGCCGCCAGCCCCGCCTATCTGGAACGCTATGGCGTCCCTCAATCGCTAGAAGATCTCCAGCGTCGGGAACATCGAACAATTCATTTTACGACGATGTTGGGCGCAAAGCCCTATGGGTGGGAATATCCGGACGCCGGCGGCTATGCGACGCTTCAGTTGCCAGGCGCTCTCCACGTCAACAATGCGCAGACGTATGAAGCCGCCGCCCTCGCCGGCCTTGGCCTGATTCAGGCGCCGCTGCTGGGGATTGGCCGATACTTGGAGAGTGGAGCGCTTGTGGAAATTCTACCCGAGTTTCGTCGCCGGGCGCTCGCCGTGTCCCTCGTCGTTGCGCATCGGAGCAATCTGTCGCGCCGGGTCCGCGCCTTCATGAAATGGATCGCAGATGTGCTCGCGCCCTATTTGGAATAGCCAAGCGAACCGCGCGTCGAGGGGCTGCCCAAATATGCTCCCGAACTGAACGACATTGAAACCATCTGGCGCGCTCTCAAAGCTCGTCGCCACGTTCACCAGACCTTCCGATGTGGAAGACCTCAATCAAGAAAGCCTCCGCGCCGTCCACCCGCTCAATCCAGGGAGAACGACTGTTCCGTTGGACGGGTCACGAATCTCTGCGTCGCTTGCGCCCAGGCCGAGAAGCTGTGGAAACAGTAAGCACATCCAGTGGCTGCGTTTGCGGCCGGCGTGCAATTCGGCAGGCGCGACCTCGTAGACGCCGGACTGCGCCTCGCGGAAACGTGCGAGATTGAACGTGTCCGTGCGGTGGTCACGAGTTGCGGGCGCGACGGCCGCCGGATACAGGGGAGTGTTTCCCACCTATGGAGGCCGGCTTGACTGCGGAAAGCGGCGTAAATCCGTATTGGCGACGCAACCTCTACGTCTGCCTGTTCGGCTCGTTCGTCAACATGGCCGGGATGACGATTCTTTTGCCGTTCCTGCCCAATTACGTGCGCGAACTCGGCGTAACGGGCCAGGACGCCGTGGTGTTCTGGTCGGCGGCGGCGTTCAGCGCCTCGTTTTTCGCCGCCGCGCTGGTGTCGCCGATCTGGGGCTGGCTCGCCGATCTCTACGGCCGCAAGCCGATGCTGATCCGCGCCTGCCTCGGCATGACGATCGCCATCTCGGCGATGGGCATGGCGGACAATGTTTATGAACTCGTGGGTTTGCGGGCTCTGGCCGGCTTCCTGGGCGGCTATACCTCTGGCAGCATCATCCTGGTGGCGAGCCAGACGCCGCGCGACCGCTCGGCTTGGGCGCTCGGCAAATTGTCGATCGGCTCGCTGTCGGGCACGCTGATCGGGCCGCTGATCGGCGGCGCGGCGCCGCGCCTCATCGGCCTGCGCGAGACGTTCCTCCTCACCGGCGCCGCCATTTTCGTCGCCTTCCTGCTAACGACCTTCGTCATCCGCGAAGACCGCAGCCTGCGGCCAAAGCGCGTTGGCGGCCGGTTGCCCTCGCTCGGCAGCCTCGTCAGCGATTGGCGCCCCATCGGCTTCATGCTCGCCTCGGCCTCGCTGCTGCTGGTCGCAAACATGTCGATCGAGCCGATCGTGACGCTCTATGTCGGGCAGATCGCGCGGCCGGGGCAGGATTCGGTGTTCTACGCCGGCGCCGCTATGTCAGCCGGCGCCTTCGCGGCCATGCTCGCCGCGCCGACCATCGGGCGCCTGGCCGACCATCACGGCCACTGGAAGATCGTGGCGCTGTCCTTCGCCGCCGCCGGGGCGATCCTCGTGCCGCAGGCCTTCGTCACCGCGCCCTGGCAGTTCGTGGCTTTGCGCTTTCTCATGGGGGTGGCGCTGGCGGGCCTGATGCCGGCGATCACGGCCCTCATCCGCCGCAGCGCGCCCGACGCCGCGATTGGCCGGATTCTCGGCTTCTCGCAATCGGCGCAATATTTCGGGCAGATCGCCGGGCCGTTCGCCGGCGCGGCCGTGGCGGCCCGCTTCGGGATGCGCGCGGTGTTCTTCGCCACCGCTTTCACGATGTTGGCCGCGGCGTTCGCCAACGAGGCGATGCGGCGCCGAATTGCGGGCTTGAGGGAACCGACGCTAAGGTCTAGCGTTGCCTCTGATGGATGAGCGACAGGGGCGGGCCATGCCGGAAAAGCACAAGGAATCCCTCCTCGAACAAGCCGAGGACAAGCTGAAGGATCTCGCGGGCCTGCCGCCGGGCCGCTTTCCTGACGGCGAGCCCAAGCCCTCGACGGGCGCCGATGCGCCGCGAGGCACGCTGACCGCCGACGACGCCGAAGGCCTGCCGCCGCACGACGATGTGGGCACGGGGATCAAACCGACGGAATAGGAGACGGGCATGGACAAGGACAGCCCCACCGACGCGGCCGAGGCGTCGTTGGAGAAGCTCAAGCAGGATTCGCAGTCGCTCAAAGAGCGCATCGAGGAGCTTCGCCGCAAAACCGAGATGCCACTCAATTCCTCGCTCGGCGATCCCGCCATCGACGCCGCCAACGCCGACGGCCACAACGATGTCAAGGACGAGGACGAGTAGACAACCGGCCGTCGTGCGGGGAACGTCGCCAAGCCGGGAACTCGCCGTGACGGGCATCCTTTATTTAGTTGAAAACTGAAGTTTAGAGCGGACGCCCGGCGCCCAACCGTCGATATCGCGGATCGGCGAAAGCCATGTGCACGAGAACGACTACGGACGCATTGCGGCGATGACGGTGGCGGATCAGATCAGCCTCCTCGGATTAGCTGTCGGTCCGGCGTGAAAAGACCAATGACGGCGCGCGCGGGCTGGAAACGCGTAGGTTTCCTCACAATTTCAATGGCATAAAACTACTGAATTTCAAAGCGTTTTGATTTTCCGGCGAAAAATACACATTATTACTAGGTTAATTATAAGCGCAAAATCGGCGGATCCGTCCACGTCCATCCGGGATCATCTTTTCGGTATAATTTCCATACCGAACCACCCTTCGGCTCCGGAACTCGCGCAAGTCATTGAATATATTGGCGCGCCCAACGGGAATCGAACCCGTGTTTTCGCCGTGAAAGGGCGACGTCCTGGACCGCTAGACGATGGGCGCGTTATCGCTGCGGCGTTCGCTCTCGCCACGCCGACACCCCGTCCCTATACGCGCGCGCGCAAAAGGGCAAGGGCGGCTTGCGTGCAGGTTCCGCTCTTGCCGGGCGTGCGGGTTCCGCTCTTGCCGGCAAGCGCCTATATGCGGCGCGAGCGCCCATTCCTTGTGGGCGGCAGGGAGAGATCATGCGCGCCATCCGCATCCATAAGACCGGCGGTCCGGAAGTCCTGCAACTGGAGGAGGTCGAGCTTGCCGCGCCAGGCCCCGGCCAGGCGAGCGTCCGTCAACACGCCATCGGCGTCAATTACCTCGACGTCTATTTCCGCACCGGGCTTTATCCGGCGCCGCTGCCGTTCATTCCCGGAAGCGAGGGCGCCGGCGTCGTCACCGCGCTCGGAGAGGGGGTCGAAGGCTTCAAAATCGGCGATCGCGTCGCTTTCTCGACGACGCCCGGCTCCTACGTCGAAGCCCGCAACGTCGATGTCAAGCATCTCGTGTCGCTGCCGCAGAGCGTCAGCTACGAACAAGCGGCCGCCATGATGCTGAAGGGCCTCACCGCCCAATATCTTTTGCGCCAGACCTATCGCGTGCAGCCGGGCGACACGATCCTGGTCCACGCGGCGGCTGGCGGCGTCGGGCAGATTCTTTGCCAATGGGGCAAGCACCTCGGCGCGACCGTCATTGGCACGGTCGGCTCGGCGGCGAAGGCGGAGATCGCCAAGACCTGCGGCGCCGATCACGTCATCAACTATTCGACCGAGGATTTCGCCGCCCGGGTCGGTGAGATCACCAAGGGCGCCAAATGCGCCGTCGTCTATGACGGCGTCGGCAAGACGACCTTCCCCGCCTCGCTCGATTGCCTGAAACCCTTCGGCGTGTTCGCCAGCTTCGGCTCGGCTTCCGGCCCGGTCGAGGCGTTCAACCTCGGCCTTCTCGGCCAGAAGGGCTCGCTGTTCGCCACCCGGCCGACGCTGTTCACCTTCATGGCCGACCGCGCCCGGCTGGAGGCGATGGCCGCCGAACTGTTCGAGGTCGTCGGCTCCGGCGTCGTCAAAGTCGAGATCTCGGAAAGCGCCCCGTTGGCCGAGGCCGCGCGCGTGCATCGCGACCTCGAAGCGCGGCGCACCACCGCCTCGATCGTGCTGATTCCCTGACCCGGAC
>JAJYDD010000328.1 GCA_021777795.1 Pseudomonadota bacterium
TGGGCGCTTGCAGATAAGGCTTGTCCAGCGCCTCGCACAGCGCGCGGCCGAACTCGCGATACATGCAGATGTTGACGTCGGCCTCGGCGAGACGCGGAACCTCGCCGAGATGCGAGCCAAGCGGGAAGACGAGATTGACCTCGGCCCCAACGCCTTCAACCAGGCGCACGATCTCGGCGAGATCGGAGGGCGCGTTGAACACGCCATAACAGGGGCCGATGATGTTGACTTTTGGCTTGGCGCCCGCAGCGCGCGGCTTGGCGCCCTTGCCCTTCTTGCCGAATTCGCTCCACAGCCACAGCATGGCCCGATTGGCGCATTGCCATTGGTCCTCGTCGATGGTGCGCGGCAGGAACCTTTGCAGGCCCGAGCCCTCCGGCGTGACGCCGCCGCCAATCATCTCGGCGATGGAGCCGGTCACCACGACGCTCGGTTGGTTGGGATCCAGCGTCTTGTGGGCGCGGCGCATCGCGGCCTCCGTCCCGTGGCGGCCGAGTTCCTCCTCGGCCAGACCCGTGACGACGATGGGCAATTCGTGCGGCGGTAGGGCGTCGGTATAATGCAGGACGGAAGTGACGGGCAGGTTCTCACAGCCAACGGGTCCGTCGATGACGACCTGGAGACCCTTGATTGCCGAAAACACGTAGACGGCGCCCCAATAGCCGCCGGCGCGATCGTGATCGAGAACTAACATGCGCCGATCTCCCCGCCTTGACCTGCCAGCGGCGCGGCCTTGCGTTTGACGCGAAACTCCGGGCGATCTCGTGGTAGCTCGCGCCAAACGCCAGCGGCGAAGCCTTCGCCGACACCGTCGAAGAAGCTTTTCATCGAGGCGAAGCGCGATGCGTTGCCGAGCGCGGCGTTGATGATCTTGGAGAGCGAACCCGCGCCAGCGACGCCCATCAGCGGACGCGCCGAGATGAGGTTGGTGAAATAAAGCGCCGGGATCGAGCGCGTCTTGGCCGCCTGAACGACCGGCGTCGTTCCAATCGCGATGTCGGGAGCATATTCCTCCATCGCAGCGAGATCGCGTTCGAGCGAAGCGCGGTAGACGACCTCGACGCCATGCGCCTGCAACCATTCGCAATCGGCAGTGGAATAAGGCGTGCGCGGGCAGGCGGTGCCGACGTAGCGCAGGTCCGCCCCGCTCTCGACCAGCAGGCGGCCGACGATCAACTCCGAGCCCTCGTAGCCTGACAAGGTAATGCGACCGTGGATCGGATTGGCGGCGAGCGCGGCCTGGATCGCCGGCAGGATGCGCGCCTTGGCGGCGTCGAGCTTATAGGCCTCGACATTGCAGACGGCGGCGACAGCGTCCAACCAAGCCGCCGTCCCTTCGACGCCGACGGGCGCCGAGCCGATTATCGGACGGCCGGCCGCCTGGAACTCGCGAATGGAGGCGGTGTAGAATGGATGCACGGCGGCGACGGCGGCGCAATCGAGCGCGCCATAGAGTTCGCGCCATTCGCGCGTCGGGACGACGGGGCCGGCGGCGAGGCCGAGCGGCTTCAACAGGCCTGCGATCTGCACGGGATCGGCGGGGAACATTTCGCCGAGCAGCGTCACGGTCGGCGCGTCTTCGCGCGGGGCTCGCGGCGCCTGCACCGGGCCCTTCTCGGCTTCGGTGCGGGCGAAGTTGAGCATCGCGGCGGCGAGCACGTCTTTGGCTTCCGCATGCGTCGGCACGCCGAAGCCGGGCACGTCGATGCCGATGACCCGCACGCCTTCAATCTCCTTCGGCAACAGTCGCAGCGGCACGCCGGATGCGGTCGGCACGCATAGATTGATGACGACGATGGCGTCGTATTTGTCGGGGTCGGCGAGATTGAACACCGCCTCGCGGATGTCTTCAAACAACTTGCCGGTGACGAGTGTCTCGGAGTTGAACGGGACATAGCCGACGGTGCGACGCGCGCCGTAGAAATGCGAGGTGAAGGTGAGGCCGTAGACGCAGCAGGCCGAGCCCGAGAGGATGGTCGCAGTGCGGCGCATCCGCAGGCCGACGCGCAGCGATCCGAAGGCGGGGCACATGCTCTGCGGTTGGTCGTGCGGGCCGGCGGGATAGTCCTTGGCGTAGCGTGACAGCGTTTCGCTCATGCCGGCCTTCTCGGCGGCTTCGCGCATCGTCTGGCGGCCGGAGTGACAGCCCAGGCCGTCGCGAGTGGCGGGGTCGATTGTTTCGGGAGGCGCGGCGAGCGTCATGGCTGATCTCACACGTTGTCGTAGACGACTTCCAGCGAAGGCTTGGAGGCGAAGGCGGCGCCGCACATATCGGCCATCGACGCCGGTTGCAGCGTGACATGGCGGCCGACCGCCTCGCCCTTGAACAGGCCGAGCAGACCGTCCTGGGTCAGCGGCTTGGGCCGATGGGGCAGCGCGTCGGCGACATTGACGGCCAGGTCCTCAAATACGGAGGCCCAGCGGCCGCCAGGAAGGCCGATGATCTCATAATTGGCGCTCTTGCGGCGGATATCCTCGTCAGCGGGAATGGCGGCGAGCACGGGAATGCCGACTGCTTGCGCGAAGGCCTGCGCCTCGCCGGCGCCGTCGTCCTTGTTGATGACGAGGCCGCCGATGCCGACATTGCCGCCAAGCTTGCGGAAATACTCGACCGCCGAACAGACATTATTGGCGACGTAGAGCGATTGCAGATCGTTGGAGCCGACGACGATGACCTTTTGGCACATGTCGCGGGCGATCGGCAGGCCGAAGCCGCCGCAAACGACGTCGCCGAGGAAATCGAGCAGCACGTAGTCGAAGCCCCAATCATGGAAGCCGAGCTTCTCCAGCAACTCGAATCCGTGGATGATGCCGCGACCGCCACAGCCGCGCCCGACCTCGGGGCCGCCAAGCTCCATTGCGAACACGCCATCGCGCTTGAAACAGACATCGCCGATGTCGACATTCTCGCCGGCGAGCTTCTTGCGCGTCGAGGTTTCGATGATCGTCGGGCAGGCGCGGCCGCCAAACAACAGCGAGGTCGTGTCGCTCTTGGGGTCGCAGCCGATCAGCAGCACCTTCTTGCCCTGCTGAGCCATCATGTAGGAGAGATTGGCGAGCGTGAAACTCTTGCCGATGCCGCCTTTGCCGTAGATCGCGATGATCTGCGTCGCCTTCTTGGCGGGAGGCAATGTGTCCTCGGCGAGGAGGTGGGCTGGCGGGCTGGCGAGCTCCGCTTCGGTGAGGAAGCCGTTCATGTCGCGCTCCAATCAAGAACCATTTTTACGCAGGCGGGATCGCCGAAGGCGGTGGGGTAGGCGTCGGCCGCCGCGCGTGCGGGGCGGCGGTGGGTGACGAGGCCGTCGAGCAATAGCGCGCCGGACTGGGCGAGATCGCGAACCTCCGCGAGATCGCCAGGCCCCCATTGCGAGGCGATGCGGAAGCTCGCCTCGCGCATGAAGGCGGGCGGAAAGGCGAAGCGCACGGCGTCGTAGAAGCCGGCGAGCGTTATGCAGCCGCCGCGCGCCAGACGCTGGATCAGGGAATCGAGCGCTTGCGCATCGCCGCTGACGTCGATGATGGAGGGATAGTCGCGTCGCGGATCGTCGGCGGGCGAGAGCACTTCGTAGGCGAGCGCGCCGCCGGCGCGTTGAATGTTTGTTTCCCAAACAACCGGCGTAAGCCCGCGCAGCAGCGCGCAGCGCGCGATCAACCGGCCGAGCGCGCCGTGGCCGACGATGAGCGTCGGCCCCTTGGGATCAGCGACCTTCACGGCATGAAGGGCGGTTGCGGCGAGCGCGAGCAGCACGCCGCTTTCTCCAAAACTTTCACCGATGGGCAGCACACGGGCGCCGGGAACCACGAGATGCGAGGCTGAGCCGCCATGCAGGCCGCGCACCTCGCCGAAACAATGTGCGCCGGGAGCAAACACCTGCGCGCCGACGGAAACACCCGCTTGCGGGCCGGCGCTGACGACTTCGCCGACAGCCTCATAGCCGGGAACCAGCGGATAGCCCATGCCGGGGAAGGTCGGCATGCGGCCTTCGTAGAGCAACTTCTCGGTGCCTGTGCTGACGCCGGTCCAGCGGATTTCGACGACGACGTCTTCGGCGCCGGGCGCGTCGAGGGTCAGCGTCTTCAGCGCCAGACGCTTGGGTTCCTCCATGACAATCGCAAGAGACTTCAACATGGCGATTCTCCGCCGCCGGTTTTCTATTCTGAGTGTCACCTTAGTATGACATTCAAATACGTCAACTGCTTTTTACACTCGACGGGCTATGATGACGCTCGTCAACAGCGGCCGTCGCGTTTTCAGGGCGCGTGCGTCGGCGAATCCCGCCGATTGCAGCAGCGCGAAAAGTTCGTCCGGCCGGCGCGCGCGGCCGCGCCCCATCGCCAGCAGGTAGAAGCCGAAATAGGCGTCCGCGACCGGCTCGGCGCCCGACGCCGAGCCCATCGGCTCGATGACCAGGATCGTCCCGCCGGTGGGCAACGCCGCATGGGCGCGCCGCAGCGCCAGCAGCGCGGATTCGTCATCGTGATCGTGCAGCACGCGCACGAACGAGAGGGTGTCGGCGCCAAGCGGGAGCGGATCGGCGAGGAAATCGCCTTCGTGGACCCGCGCGCGGTCTCCCAAGGCGGCCCGCGCCCGCGCCGCGACGGGAGGCAGGTCGAACAGCATGAGGCCGATCTGAGGCGCGCGCGCCGCGACGGCCTTTAGGAAGGCGCCTTCGCCGCCGCCGACGTCGAGCCAGACGCGGCCGCGCGGGGGATAGGCGTCAAGCGCGTCCTCGGCGATCAGCGCCTGCGAGGCCGACATCAGTTCACTATATTGTGCGTAGCCATCGGGCGGTTCGGCGGCCGGCGCGTCGCCGGGGCGGCGCGTGGCATAAGGCCAGAACTGCGCGATCCGCGCCGGCCGCTCGCCCTTCAGCAACGCCACGGGATCGCTGAGATCGTCGTAAAGCAGGGCGTGGTGCTCAACGAAAGCGGCGATGCCGGGATTGCCGAGCAGGGCGGCGCCGCGGTCGGCGAGCCGATAGCGCCCGTCGCGCGTCGGCTCGATGAGCTTCAAGGCCGCCGCCGCCCGCAACAGCCGCTCGCAAACGTCGGTCGTCAGGCCCATTTCCAGCGCCAGGGCGCGCGCCAGACGCGGGCCGTCGGCGAGGCGGGCGAA
>JAJYDD010000329.1 GCA_021777795.1 Pseudomonadota bacterium
TGTCTCGCATCCCTTTCCGATACCGCAAGCCAACCGCGTGCGAACCTGGGGATAACAAAATCCGACCCCTTGCCCACACGATTCAGCGAGGAGCCCCTCTGGCCGCGCCCCCAACCCACATCAAGCTCGCCCTCATCCGCTAGCCAAAGGCTTGGGAGTTACCCTTATCGGCATGTGCTGGAGGACGGCGCCAAAGGCCCGGTGGAGTTGCCCTGGCACTGGAGCCTCGACGACGCCCCTCAGGCGCTGTTCTCGATCAAATCGCCACGCCCGATCTTCCCCAATTCGCATATGCTCGGCATATTCAAGGAGGAGTTCCGCGAGATTTATCGCTGGGGCGGCTTGTTCGACATCATCTTTCATCCGCAGGTTGGCGGGCGGCCGAGCCGCATCGCGCTGCTGCGCGAGTTGATCGCCTTCATCCGCACGTTCCCCGATGTCTGGTTCGCCACCGGCGCCGAGGTCGCCGAAGCCTGGGTGCGAGCCTACGAAGGTTGAGGGGACGCCGCGTTCAAAACGAACTGCGCCGCCCGGCTGCCTAACATCAGGGCGGCGGCGTTAGTGTTGCCTGAGACGATGAAAGGCATGGCGGCGCAGTCGATGACGCGCAGCGCCTCGACGCCGCGCAGGCGCAATCGCGCATCGAGCACGGCGACGGGATCGCCGTCGCGCCCCATGCGCGCGGTCCCGACGGGATGATAGTTGGTCTTGACCATGCGCTTGGCGTAGCGCGCGAGATCGGCGTCGCTCTCGGCGCTGGCGCCCGGCAGCATTTCCTCGCGCACGAGAGCCGAAAGCGGCGCCTGGCCAAGCACACGGCGGGCATAGCGCATCGCCGCCAGCGTCAACCGAAGGTCGTCGGGGTCGCCGAAGAAGTTGCTGCCGACCAGCGGCTTGTCGGCGGGATCGGCCGAGCGCAGCCTCACCGATCCGCGCGCATGGGGGCGCAGCAAACAGGGCGTCAGCGTGACGCCATGCGTTGGTTGAACATCTTTGACGTCCCGATCCAGATAAACCGTCGGCACGCAATAAAGCTGGATCGTCGGGCGCGCGCCGCCGTCGGGATCGACGAAAGCGCAGGCTTCCACGCCAGTCGTGGCGACCGGCCCGCTCTGGAACAGCAAATATTGCAGCCCGTTGCGCAACATGCGCCAGCCGCGATCCTGGCCGAAATAGCCGCCGGGCTGGCGAATGGAGCTGATGACGGGGACTTCGTGATGATCCTGCAAATTCCGCCCGACGCCGGGCAGATCGCAGACAACGGGCACGCCGTGCGAAGCGAGTTGGTCCGCCGGCCCCAGCCCCGACAGCATCAGCAATTTAGCGGTGTTGTAGGTTCCGCAAGCCACCAGAACTTCCGCATCCGCATAAGCGCGACGCATCACGCCGCCTTGCCGATATTCGACGCCGACGGCGCGGCCGTTCTCGATCAACAACCGCGAGGCGGTCGCTTGCGTCTCCAGCGAGAAGCGGCGGTCGCTGCGGATTTGCGAGAGGAACGCCCCGACGGCGTGGCTGCGCCGGCCCTGCCCAATCGTGTGCGGCATCGGCCCGACGCCCGCCTGACGCGCGCCGTTGAAATCGGGATTGTAGGGAACGCCGAGGCCCTGCGCGGCCAGCATGAAAGCTCGCGTCAAAGGGTCGATGCGGCCGGGGTCGGAGATCGCCAGCGGGCCGTCGATACCGTGATAGGCGTCGTTGATCTTGGTGTTGCCCTCCATCGCGCGGAAATGCGGCAGCACCTCCGCATAAGACCAACCGGCGCCGCCGAGAAAGGCGTCCCAGCCATCGTAATCCTCGCGCTGGCCGCGCATATAGACCATCGCGTTGACGGAACTGCCGCCGCCGAGAATCCGCGCCTGCGGCACGATCGGCGCGCGGCCGTCGAGCTGAGCTTGCGCGACGGTCTCGTGCATCTCCAGATAATCTTCGCGGGCGAGATATTTCATGTAGCCGGCGGGCATCTGTAACAGCGGCGGTTGCTTTTCCTGCCCGCGCTCGATGAGGAGCACTCGCGCGCCGCCGTCACGCACGAGCTTCGTCGCCGCGACGCAGCCCGAGGAGCCGCCACCGACGATGATGAAATCGTAATGATCCGTCATGGCCGGCGCGCGAATTGGGCGAGGCGCCGATTCCAGGCGGCCATTAGCGGCCAGAACTCGCTGTAGATTGCACGCAACTCGCGGTAGCGCTCGACGTTGCTGGCGATCGGCGCGAAGCGGGAGACGATCTCGCCCGCCATCGCCTCGGAAGCCTCGCGCAAGGTCGGGCGCCAGCCCGCGCCCTTGGCCGCCGCCATGCCGGCGCCCAGCGCCGAGGCTTCGCTGGTGGTTGAGCGAAACACCGGCTTGGCGCTGGCGTCGGCGAGGATCTGCAACCAGAGATCCGAGGCCGCGCCGCCGCCAATGGCGACGTAATGGTCGAGAGCGCAGCCGGATTCGCGCGACGCCTGCTCCATGCAGATGGCGATCTCCAACGCGATGCCTTCGAGCGTCGCGCGATGCAGGTGCGCGCGCTTGGTTGAACCGCTGATGCCGGCGACCACCCCGCGCGCATCGCCGTCCCAATGCGGGGTCATCGAACCCTGCCAGTAGGGCACGAGGACGACGCCGCCCGCGCCGACCGGCAGCCGCGCCGCCTCGGCTTCGAGCGCGGTGAAAGCCTCGCGGCGTTGCGCGCCCTCGCGGCCGAACATCTCCCCCAGCATCCAATCAACGACGAAGGTTCCGCCGCGCAGGCACATCTCGTAGATATAGCCGTCGTCGGCCACCGCCGTCTCGGTGCGGAAGGCGCGGTTGATCGCCGGCGCCGCGCCATAGAGGCCGGCGACAGCGGCCGTGCCGAGATTGGCGTAAGCGCGCCCCGGCCGCAGCGCGCCTGCGCCCGTCGCCGCGCATTGCCCATCGCCGCCGGCGGCGAAGACGGGCAGTCCCTCGGGGAGTCCTGTGTTTGCCGCTGCGGCTCGCGACACTTCGCCGATCCGCTCGCCCGGTCTTGCAAGACTCGGAAGTTGCGCGCGCGTCACGCCCGCCGCTTGCAATATTTCATCCGACCAATCGAAGCTGCGAATGTCGAGCAGGCCGGTCGGATCGGCCGAAGCGGTGGAGGCGACCCAGCGGCCCGTCAGGCGAAAGCTCAGAAATGCGTGGACGTCGGCGAATTTATGCGTGCGGGCGAAAATCTCAGGCTCATGTTCGCGCATCCACAGGATGCGGAACAGGCAGGGAATGACATCGAGCGGCTTGCCGTTGATCGCGTGCGCGCGCGCGCCGCCGAAGGTCTCGCCGAAGGCGCGCACCTGTGGCTGGGCGCGGTCGTCGAGCCAGACCATGCCCGGCCGCAGCGGCTCGCCGGCCGCGTCGAAGGCGGCGAAGGTTTCGCGCTGGTTGGAGATGGCGAGGCCGGCAATGCGGCGCGGATCGATCTTGCCGCAGAGTTCGCGAAGCGCCGCCGCCGTCGAGCCCCACCAGTCTGACGGCGCCTGCTCGAAATAGCCGGGCGCGGGATTGGCGAGCGGTATCGAAGCGCGCCCTTCGGCGACGGCATGGCCTTGAGCGTCGAAGGCGATGGCTTTGGTCGCCGAGGTGGAGGAATCCACGCCGACGACGAGATCGCGCTCCATGCGTTGCCTCCCTTGTTCAGGCGGTCGCCGCCGCCTTTGTCTTGGACCGCGCCGCCATCCATTGGTCGAGCGCGGCGATGTCGTCGGCGCCCATTCTAAGGCCCGATTTCGTGCGCCGCCAGACGACATCTTCGGCCGTGCGCGCAAACTCGCGATCCATGAGATAGGCGACTTCGGCTTCCGTCAAATCGCCCCCGAGTTCGCGCCCGAGATCGGCGCGCCGCCGCGCGTTGCCGAGCAACTGGCGCGTCAGCGTACCGTAATGGCGCACGTAGCGGCGCGACTGGCGAGCGTCGAGGAAGGGATATTCGCGGGCGAGGTCTGCGGCGAGCGCCTCGGCGCCGTCGATTGGGAAATCGCCGCCCGGAAGGCTCGCCCGCGCGGTCCAGCCGGCGTTGCGGGCGGCCTGCGGCAACGCCGAGCCGAGCTTGGTCAACACATCCTCGGCGAGGCGGCGATAGGTGGTGATCTTGCCGCCGAACACGTTGACGAGCGCCGGGCGCTCGCCGTCGAGCGTCAGCACATAATCGCGCGTCGCGTCCTTGGCCGCGCTAGCACCGTCGTCATAGAGCGGGCGCACGCCGGAATAGCTCCACACGACATCCGGCCGGGCGAGCGTCTTGCGAAAATAGCTGTTTGCGGCGGCGATGAGATAGCCGATCTCGGCCTCGCTGGCGCGGACCTTGTCGAGACCGCCGGAATAATCCTGATCGGTGGTGCCGATCAGCGTGAAGTCCTCCTCGTAAGGAATGACGAAGAAGATGCGGCCATCGGGGTTCTGGAAGAAATAGCAGCGCCGGTGATCGTAGAGCTTGCGCACGACGATGTGCGAGCCCTGCACGAGCCGCACCTTGGCTTGCGCGTCGGCGCCGGCGACATGGCGGATTGTCTCGCCGACCCAGGGGCCGGCAGCGTTGACGATCGCGCGCGCCCGCACCTGCCCGCCATCAAGCCTGATGCGCCAGAGATCGCCCTCCCGCTCGGCGCCGAGAAACGCCGTCCGCACCCGCACATCGGCGCCGCGATCCGCCGCGTCGCGCACGTTGAGCACAACGAGGCGGGCGTCCTGCACCCAGCAATCGGAATATTCGAAGCCGAGCCGCGACACATCGCGCAAGGCCAAGCCGGCGGGGTCGCGGTCGAGGCGCAGCGTGCGCGTCGGCGGCAGGCGCTTTCGCCCGCCGATGTGGTCGTAAAGGAACAGGCCCGCGCGCAGCATCCAGGCCGGGCGCAGGCCCGCACGATAGGGCAGCACGAAACGCATCGGCCAGATGATATGCGGCGCCGCCGCCCAAAGCACTTCGCGCTCCTCCAGCGCGTGGCGCACGAGGCGGAAGGCGTAATGTTCGAGATAACGCAAGCCGCCGTGGATGAGCTTAGTTGAGGCCGATGAGGTGGCGGAAGCCAGATCGTTCTTCTCGACCAGCAGCGTCTTAAGACCGCGCCCGGCCGCGTCGCGCGCGACGCCCGCGCC
>JAJYDD010000330.1 GCA_021777795.1 Pseudomonadota bacterium
GGCGGTGGCTCCGGCGAGACGGCGGCCGGCGAAGGCGGCGCGCCGCCGCTCGGCGGTTCGCCCAGGCGCAGCATCGGCTGCGCGGCGTCCCACCAGCTTGGAACTTCGCGCATATGCTCGCGCAGGCCGAGCCCGATGAGGTTGGCCCAACATTCGGCGGGCGGCTCGCGCGCGCCCAGGAACCCGGCGACGATGAGGCGCTGGGCGGCGCGCGTCATCGCCACATAGAGCAGGCGGCGATGCTCGCCGGCGGCCTCCGCGCGGGCGGCGGCGCGCCCTTCCGCCATGACGGCGCTGTCCTGTCCCGCCGATCCCGCCCAAACCGGCAATGGCGGCGCGCCGGAATGGGGGGGCGAAAGCTTCAGCCAATGCGGATCGTGGCGCCCGCTCGGCGCGCTGGCGGTGTCGGGCAGGAAGACGATGGGCGCCTCCAACCCCTTGGAGGCGTGCACCGTCATCACCCTCACCGCCGCGCCCGCCGCCTCCATGTCGCGCTTTATTTGCGAATCCGCGTCCTCGATCTCGGCCAGAAAGCTGACCAGCGACGGCGCCTCGCCCGCCTCGTGGGCGAGCGCGCGGGCGAGGAATTCGTCGATGGCGTCGCCGGCCTCGCTGCCGAGCCGGCCGACGAGCGCGCGCCGGCCGCCGTCAGCGCCGAGGAGCCGGGCGAAGAAATCGAACGGCCCCAAGCCCGCCCGGCCGCGCCACATCGACACCAGTTCAAAGGCGCGAGATTGCGAGGCGGCCAGTTCGGCGGCAAGCGAGCCCGTGCGCTCGGGCGCCAGCGCCATCAGCGCCTCGTCGTCGAGGCCGATGAGCGGCGATTTCAGAAGCGCGGCGAGGCTTAGATCGTCGTCGGGGTAGAGCGCGACGCGCGCGGCCGCGCAGAGGTCGAGCACCGCGATATGGCTGGAAAGCGTCAGCCGGTCGGCGCCGGCGGCGGGCACGCGGGCGCGGCGCAGCGCCCGCGTCATCGCCTCGAACAGGGCCCCGCGCGAGCGCACCAGGATCAGCACGTCGCCGGGCCGGATCGGCCGCAACTGGCCGGTCTTGGGGTCTACGACGCGCTCGGGCGAGCCGGGCGCGATCCATTGCGCGATGACGGCGGCGATGCGCTCGGCGAGCAGCGCGGCGGGATGGGTGCGCTTCTCGGCGTCGAGCGGCGCCGTCCATTCGGCGGGCTCGACCGCCGCCTCGGCGACAACGGGCGGCCAGATCTCGACCACGCCGGCGAGGCTGTCGAGGATAGGCGAATGGGTTTCGGGCGCGGGATCGCCGGCGCTGACGCCTTTCCAGACCTCGGCGACGGCGAACACCTTATCGACCGCCTTCAGCACGACCGGCGCCGAGCGGAAGGAATGGGTCAGCCGCACGTCGGCGAAGGCGAGTTCCGCCTGTCTGTGGCGGCTGGCGAAGAAGCGGCGCATGGCGTCGAACAGATGCGGCTGCGCGCCCTGGAACGAGAAGATCGACTGTTTCTCGTCGCCGACGGCGAAGAAAGTGCGCCGGCCGCCGACGCCCGCGCCGCTGAGGAAATCCTCGGCGAGCTTGGCGAGAATTTTCCACTGCGCGCGTGAAGTGTCCTGCGCCTCGTCGACCAGGATATGCTCGACGCCGCGATCGAGCTTGTAGAGCACCCAGGCTGCGTCGGCGCGCGCGAACAAGGCCTCCGTCTTGGCGATGAGATCGTCGAAATCTAGCGCGGCGCGGCGGGCCTTGGCGCGCTTATAAGCGCGCTCGCAGGCTTGGCTGAGCCGCGCCAGATCGCGGCTGCGCGAAACCGCCGCCGCCGCGCGCGCCTTGTCGAGCAACGCGAAAAGCCGGTCGCGCTCGGCGTAGAGCGCCTCGACAACGTCGGGGCAGCGCTCGGCGGTGGCCTTGGTGGCGAGCGTCTTGCGCGGCGTCTGCTTCTCGGTGAGGAAGGCGGAGAGATAGATTTCGAGCTGCGTTTCGGGGTCCGGCGTCGCCGCCGCTCCGGCAAGAATCGCCGCGATCTTCTGATCGTTGGTCGAGCCCTTTTGCAGCGCCTTCGCCCAAGTCTTCCAAGCCTTCGGGCCGCCGCCGCCCTCGCGCATGTCTTGCGCGACGGAGGCCTCGTCCTCGCCCGGCGCCAACCCCAGCCGCAGGGCGAGCTTGGCGGCGTAGGCGTCCGGCGTCCCGTGCACCGTGAGCGCCTCGCCCAGGCGCTCGGTTTCCGCGATCAGCGGGCCGAAGCCGTCCGCGCCGATCTCGGCCGCCACCCGCTCGATGACATCGGCCATTTCGGAATCGGCGCTGGCGAACACCCGCGCCTGCGACTGCTCGCGCAAGAGCGCCGCGTCGCGCTCGTCGAGCGGGCGGAATCCGGCGGGGACATTGGCCTCGAAGGGAAACAGATGCAGCACGCGCTCGCAAAAGGCGTGGATGGTTTGGATCTTCAGGCCGCCCGGCGTCTCGATGACCCGGGCGAACAATTTGCGCGCCAACTCCAGATCGACTTGGCCCGCGCCGAGATCCCGGATTTCAAGCCCGAGCGCGGCATCGTCGAGCCGCGTCCAGCGGGCGAGCCGGTCGAACACCCGTTCCGCCATATTGGCCGCCGCCGCCTTGGTGAAGGTGAGGCACAGCAGCTTTGACGGCTCGGCGCCGTCGAGCAGCAGCCGGATGACGCGCTGCGCCAGCACATGCGTCTTGCCGGAGCCGGCGTTGGCCGACACCCAGGCGGAGCTTTGCGGATCGGAGGCCTCGCGCTGGCGGCGCGAGGCGTCTTGCAGCGCCGGCTTCATGTCTCCTCGCCCTCCGCCAGCGCCCATTCGGCGACGCGGGCGAGATGGTCGTAATCGGCGCCGCGCGCGACGAATTTGGCGAAGGGCCGCGAGGGATAGCCGCGCTTGGGATCGCGATAGGCGTTGAGCAGCTTCATGAGATCGTCGAAATGGCGCTCGGCGACCTCGGCGAAGCTCACGTCCTTGAACTTCACGTAGCGCGGCTTGCCGCCGCCGGGGCCGCCGAGCTTGAGATAGATCGCCTGCGCGGTCTCGACATCAGCGACGCCAGGAAAGCCGCCGCGCTTCAGCAGCGCCGCCTCCAGCGTCAGTTGCGGCGCAAAGCCGACCTCGACCTCGCGCAGGCCCGGCGGTGCGCCGGTCTTGTAGTCGATGATGGTCGCCAGCCCGTCGGGGCCGATTTCGATGCGGTCGGCGCGCCCGCTCAGCGCGAAGGGCGAGCCGTCGCCAAGCTCCAGGGTCAGCTTGCCCTCGGCCTCGATGAAGATCTGCGGCTCGGCCTCGCGGCGCTCGGCGTCGAAGGCGAAGAAGAAATCCAGCGCCTCAAGGATGCGCGGCCAGCGCAGCGCGCGGAACGCAGCGTCCTCGTTGAGCGTGGCGAAGGCCGCCTCGGCGAGGACTTCGAGCCGCGCCCGCGTCCACGGGCCGTCGTTGGCGTAATCTTCCAAAAGGTCGTGCCAGACATTGCCGATCGCCGCCGCCGTCGACCCCTGCCCCACCGGCGGCAGCGGCGACAGGCGCAGAATCCGTTCGGCGTAAATGGCGTAGGGGTCGCGGATCAACGTCTCGATGCGGGTGACGCTGAGACCCCGTGGGCGCAGGGCGAGCGGCGGCGCGGGGATGGGCCGGGTCGCCGGCGGCGAGGGCTCGGCGCGGTCGAGACGGCGCGCCAGTTCCAGATAGCGCCGCCCGCTAATCGACCCCATCGCCGCCTCGCCCGCCAGCGCCTCGATGCGGCGCAGGAAGCGCGAGGCCACCGTCGGCGAGCCGTCGCGCTTCTTGGCCCGCGTCAGCACGACGTCATGCGTGCCGAGCGCGGCGACGAAATCCTGCGCGGTCTGGCCGAGGCGACGCTCCGGCGGCGTCAGGCCGAGATCGGCGCGCATCTGGCGGTTGAGGAAAGCGTCGGTGCGCGCCGCCGGCGGCCACAGGGTCTCGTCGAGCCCCGCCAGCACGAGGCGGTCGAAATTGAGCAGCCGCGCTTCCAACAGGCCGAGAATGGCGAGACGCGGATGGCCGCGCGGTCCCGGCGGCGCGCGCTCGGCGACCAGGGTCTCGAACATATCGGCGTAATCGCCGAGACCGCACTCGAAACCCTCGCCGGCCGCAAGCATCCAGTCGTCGAGCAACTGCGTGATCGCCTCGCCCGGCGGCTCGGGCGCGGCCAGCGCCTGCAACGCCTGGGCATGGGCGCCAATGAAGCCGGCGAGCGGGCCGCGCTGCACCGCGACGAGCGGCGCCAGCGCGGCTGCGATGTCGCGCAACAGCGCCTCGGCGGCGGCGAGATCGTCGGGGCGCAAGGATTTGAGGGCGCGATGGGCGTGGAGGTCTTCGACCGCCGCGCGGGCGGCGGCGGCGGCGGCGGCGAGATCGGCGAGGCCGTCCGTCGGCAGGGGCGCGCGCAAGGTTCCCAGTTCCAGCGCGCGGGCGGCGGCGAGATAGGCGTCAGGCTCACGCCCGACGCTGAGCAAAGGCGAGCCGAGCAGCGCGGCGACGGCAGCGGGCGTGAAATCCCGCGCGGCGGCGACCGCCAATCGCGCGAAAACCCCCTCCTCGGTCGCGCCGAGCGTGGCGCCGGCGGAATTCTCGACCTCGACATCCCAGCGCGCCAGTTCGGCCGCGACCCGGCGGGCGATCTTGGGATCGGGCGTCACCAGCGCCGCCGTGCGGCCGGGGGCAGCAAGCGTCTCGCGCAAAGCGATGGCGGCGGCCAGCGCCTCCTCGGCCTCGTTGTCGGCCTCGATCAGCGCGACGCCGTCGAGCGCCGGCTCGGGGCGGCTCGCAAACCACAGATGCGTGGAATCCGCCGGCCGCATCGCCTCGCTGAGGAAGCGGGCGCGGGCGTCGGCCTCGCCGAGCTTAACGACTTCCGCGCGCGCGACGCCGATGCTCGCCAACAGCCGCGCCAGCATGGCCTGCGGATGGGTGGGGGCGCCCTCGGCGATCAGTCCCCACGCGGCTTCGTCCAGATCCATGTCGAGATCGCGCAGCACGACAGCGCCGTTGGGCGCGCGCGCGACGGCGCCGATGAGGCGGGCGGTGGCGGCGTTGGCGCCGGTGGAGCCGGCGACGATCGTGGGCCCGCGCCTCGGCAATTCCGCGATCTCGC
>JAJYDD010000331.1 GCA_021777795.1 Pseudomonadota bacterium
TTCGGCGCGGCTCCAGACAGTCGATGCGGAGCGCTTCCCGCGCTTTCATGATCTCCTCGCCCGGTTTGAGGCGCTGACCGGCTCGCCCGTGCTCGTCAACACCTCGTTCAACCAGCGCGGCGAGCCTATCGTCTGCACGCCCCACGACGCCATCGCCTGTTTCCTGAACACCGGGATCGACCTGCTGGCGATCGGCGATTGGCTGGTTTACAAAGACAAGCAGCCCGAATGGGCCCGCCGTCGCGAAGGCGCCGTGACCTATGAACCCGACTGACGCGAACTCCGAGGCCGTATTTTTCGCCGATTGGCTGTTGCCCCTGAGCCAGGCCAACCTGCGTCGCCGCGTCGCCTATCTGAAGCGCGAGGGCGATGCGGAAAGCTTCTGGGAGCCCGTGGTTTCGCGCGGCGGCGGGGTGCAGCGCCTCGCGCCGGACGCCTGCGACGTTCGGGCGCTGCTGAGCGCGCTCGATCAATATTGGGAGCGTGCGGACACGACGGGTCTGCGCCGCCTCACGCCCGAACTTCGCAAGCTGACGCGCGCGATGGCCAAAGCCGCGAGCGTCCCGCGCGATGACGGCGTCGTCGCCGAATTCGTTTATCCCCTCTACTGATAGCGCCCGGGGCAATCGGATGGCGAGGGCGGTGGACCTGAGTCTGCGTGAGGGCGGGGGGCTGCGTCTCGATTTGCCTGACGCAGTTGGAGAGGGCGCTTTCGTGTTCGCTCTGCCGCATTCGGGCGCGGATGCATTTCGCGCCCTCGTCGGCGAACTCGCGCGCGCCGGCGGCGCGCCGGTCGTCGATCTCGACGCCGCGCTTGAGGCGCATGGGGCGCGGGCGGAAGACCTCGCGCCGGAGGCCGTGGCGGCCTTGCGCGGCTATGTCGTATTGACGAGGGGCGCTGCGCTTTGGAATCTGGCCGCGCCGATGCGCCGGATCATCTTGTTGCGCGACCCGCGCGATGTCGCGGTGACGGCGTTCCTGGAACCCGACCGCCTAGGCGCCCCGACGCTCGCCGATTATTTGGCCGGCCCGGAGTTCGGCGCGATCATCGACGCCTACCGCGTCTTTCTCGCCGGCGTCCGCCGCCGCGACGACCTCTGGTTGCGCTATGAACACGCGCTGGACGGCTGGCGCGAGATCGCCGCCGATCTCGCCGCCTTTCTCGGCCTCGAACTCGCACCCCGCCGGACACGTGAAATCGCCGACGCCGCCCCCGCGCCGGGGAGCGGTTGGCGCGACAGCCGCCATCGCGAGATGGCGCTCTACGCCCTCATCGCGCTCAACGGGGCGCCGGAACGGGTCGAGGCGAAGCTCGGCTTCGCGCTGGAGGCGCTTGGCTGCCCCGACACGCCCGCGCTATGGTGCGCCGAGCGCGCGGGGCCCATCGAAAGTTCCCTGCGGCCGCTGGGCGCCCGTGCGCCGGAACCGGACGAACCGCCGCCGCCGCACGTCAGCCAGCCCGATCCTGTGCTCTACCACCGGCTGCGCCCCAACGCGCGCAGGGAGCGCGAGGTCGGCGGGCGGCGAATTCTTCTGGAAACCGACGCCTTCGGGCGCCGCCTCGTGGTCGGCCAACCCGAGACGGCGCAGAAGACCGTAGCGATCTACGGATGCTCCTTCACCTTCGGCACGACCAGCCCGGCTGAGGAAACATTCTGTTCTCGGTTGCAGGCGATGCTGCCGAAATGGCGGATCGAGAATCACGGCGTCGCCGGCTATTCGCAGAGCCGCAACCTCATCGCGCTCGAACGCGAGACCCGTTTCAACCCGGCCGAAATCGTCGGCTTCACCTGGATACGCGATCACTTGCGTCGCAACGCCGCCGACATCGGCTGGGTGCAGGCGACTTCGGCTGGGATGCTGGAGGGGACGGACGGCAAGGCGCGCGTCGCGGTCATCCCGCGCGCCGCTCTCAACGCGGAAGGGGAATTGTCGCTGACGGCGATCCGCTACCCGCGCGACGACCTCGGCGGCGTCGATGTCGAGGAGTTCGAGCCGAGCCCGTTTTATCTCGATCAGGTCTGTTTCAAGCTGTTCGAGCGCGCCGATAAGCTCGTGAAGGGATATGGCGGGCGTTTCTTCGTCGTCGATCTGCATGGCGGCATGTCGCCGGCGCTGACGCGCATGCTAAAGGCGGCGAACATTCCGCTGGTGAAGACGCTGTTCCGCGACCCGAAATATTTCGTGACGCCGACCGACCCGCACCCGAACGCGCTGGCCCATCAGGTCTACGCCGAAAAGATCTACGAGCACCTCGCGACCCTCGCCTGACGGCGAACCGCGTTCAAACAAAAAAGGGCGGCCCGAAGGCCGCCCTCTCTATTCTCAGGCTGTTGGACTTAGAAGTCCATGCCGCCCATGCCGCCGCCGCCGCCGGGCATCGGGGCCGGCGACTTGTCCTTCGGCATTTCGGCGATCATCGCCTCGGTCGTCACCAGCAAGCCGGCGACGGAGGCCGCGTCCTGCAACGCGGTGCGCACGACCTTGGCGGGATCGACGATGCCGGCCGCGATCATATCGACATATTCGTCGGTCTGGGCGTTGAAGCCGTAGGTCTGCGAGGGGTTCTCGGAGATCTTGCCGACCACGATCGAGCCTTCGCCGCCGGCGTTCGACACGATCTGACGGATCGGGGCTTCGAGCGCCTTCAGCACGATGTTGATGCCGGCCTGCTCATCGGAGTTTTCGCTCTTGAGCTTGGCGACAGCAGCCTTGGCGCGCAGCAGCGCGACGCCGCCGCCGGGAACAATGCCTTCCTCGACCGCCGCGCGGGTGGCGTTGAGAGCGTCGTCCACGCGGTCCTTCTTCTCCTTGACCTCGACCTCGGTCGCGCCGCCGACGCGGATCACCGCGACGCCGCCCGCGAGCTTGGCCAGACGCTCCTGGAGCTTCTCGCGGTCGTAATCGGAGGTGGTCTCCTCGATCTGCGCCTTGATCTGCGCGACGCGGCCCTGGATGTCGTCCTTGGCGCCGCCGCCGTTGATGATCGTGGTGTTCTCCTTCTCGATGCGGATGCGCTTGGCGCGGCCGAGCATCTGGAGGGTCACGTTCTCAAGCTTGATGCCGAGGTCTTCGGCGATCATCTGGCCGCCGGTGAGGATGGCGATATCCTCCAGCATGGCCTTGCGGCGATCGCCGAAGCCCGGCGCCTTGACGGCCGCGACCTTCAGGCCGCCGCGCAGCTTGTTGACGACGAGGGTGGCCAGCGCCTCGCCCTCGATGTCCTCGGCGATGATGACGAGCGGCTTGCCGGTCTGCACGACGGCTTCGAGAACCGGCAGCATCGGCTGGAGCGAGGAGAGCTTCTTCTCGTGGATGAGAATGTAGGCGTCTTCCAGCTCGGCGACCATCTTCTCGGCGTTGGTGATGAAATAGGGCGAGAGATAACCGCGATCGAACTGCATGCCCTCGACGACGTCGAGTTCGGTCTCCAGGCTCTTGGCCTCTTCCACCGTGATGACGCCCTCGTTGCCGACCTTCTGCATCGCTTCCGCGATCATCTTGCCGATGGAGGCGTCGCCGTTCGAGGAGATGGTGCCGACCTGGGCGATCTCCGAGGAATCCTTGATCTTCTTGGCGCGGGCGGCGAGGTCCTTGACGGCTTCGGCGACGGCGATGTCGATGCCGCGCTTCAGATCCATCGGGTTCATGCCGGCGGCAACCGACTTCGCGCCTTCGCGCACGATCGACTGGGCGAGCACGGTCGCCGTCGTGGTGCCGTCGCCGGCGGTGTCGTTGGTCTTGGAGGCGACTTCGCGCACCATCTGCGCGCCCATGTTCTCGAACTTGTCCTCAAGCTCGATTTCCTTGGCGACGGTGACGCCGTCCTTGGTGATGCGCGGCGCGCCGAACGACTTGTCGATGACGACGTTGCGGCCCTTGGGGCCCAGCGTCACCTTGACGGCGTTGGCGAGAATATCGACGCCGCGCAGCATGCGGTCGCGGGCGTCCTGGGAAAAGCGTACGTCTTTGGCGGCCATGTTTCAGTTCCTGCCTTTATTGAGGGATTGTCGGGAAGGGCGGGGCTTAAATCAGCCGACGACGCCCATGATGTCGGACTCTTTCATGATGAGCAGATCGGTCCCATCGAGCTTGACCTCGGTGCCGGACCACTTGCCGAACAGCACGCGGTCGCCAGCCTTCAGATCGAGCGGGACGAGCTTGCCGCTTTCGTCGCGCGCGCCGGGGCCGACGGCGACGACTTCGCCTTCCTGCGGCTTCTCCTTGGCGGTGTCGGGAATGATGATGCCGCCCTTCGTCTTCTCTTCGCCTTCGATGCGCTTGACGACGACGCGGTCATGCAGGGGTCGGAATTTCATTGGCGCTTCCTGTAAACAAAGCTCGGCTTTCGCTGCCGGGGAGCGCCGCTGGCACTCACCCGGAGCGAGTGCTAGCGGACGGCTGGGAGATAGTCGCGCCCGCGCCGGACGTCAAGACGCCGCAATCGATTTGCGAGGGAAGGTTAATGCAAGCCGGCGGCGCGCCGCCGGCCTCTAGTTCTCAGCCGAGCCGGCCGGAGGCGTGCGCCAGCAACATGTAGACCTTGCCGGAATCCGACAGCATCGCCGCGCGCGACTGCATCCCGTCGCGGTCGTTCTGGCCGATCTTGGCCAACAGGCGTTCGAACTCCGTCACGTAGCGGTTGACGGAATCGCGGAACGGGGGCTCCGCCCGCACGCGGCGGCGGATGTCCTCGAAGGCCTGCTGGCCGGCCGGCGTATAGAGCCGGCGCGACACGGCGTTGGTCTCGCCCTGGCGCCAACGCTCCCAGGTCTCCGCCGCCGCTTCGTCATCGACAAGCCGCGCGATGTCGGTGGTGATCGAATCGAGCCCTTCGCCGCCGGGGCGGCGCGCCGGCTGCGCTGGGCGCGGTTCTTCGAGATCGCGCGAGGCGGCGGCGAGCAGGTTCGACAGCCAGCCCGATTGGCCGCGCTGGGCGCCGTTGGCCGCAGGCGCCACCGGCGGCGGGGCAGGCGGCCGCGCCGGACGGGCGGGCTCCGCAGGTGGGATTGGCTCCAGCATGGCGGCTTCGAGAACCGCGGCTTCGAGAACCTGCGCTTGCGGCTCACGCAAGGCCGGCAGCGTCGCGACC
>JAJYDD010000332.1 GCA_021777795.1 Pseudomonadota bacterium
CCCCCCCCACAAGGAACGCTTCATCGTCCAAGACCTCGACATAATGGAGCGGTTCTGAAGTTCTAGCATCCGTCGATTCTTAAAATTCGTGAGTTTCCAAATTGCGTCCCCCTTACAAAAGGTCGAGCTTTTGCAACCTCTGAAACGCGATCGCTCCCATCGCAGAGTCCTCCCTCGCCACCAACTACACTCCCCTGCCACACGCCCCGGCCTGTTCCATCGCAAGGGCGGGAGGTTCCGTAGGAAAAAAACAAATATATTTCAATGACTTAATAAAATGCTTTGATTATCAAAAATATGCAGTATCCTGCTTTATCCGCCCCCCGGCGAGCCTCGATAGCGCAGCAACCGCGATTTCGCTCGATTCCCTCGCGACAGGACAGCAAAGCGCACCCAACCCCCTGAAATCCCCCGCACCGGGCCTGTCCGCTACCTCTGCAACCGCACCCCCAGCATCACCACGTCGGCGGTGAAGTTCGTGCCCGGCGTGTTGGCGACGAATTGCTGGTGGGTCGCGGTCGCCTTCAGCACCACTTCGCGCGACAGGTGATATTCGGCGGTGGCGCCCAGCGTGTAGTTGCGGTCGGTCTCGTTGACGCCGACGTAATCGTCGGTCCCGATTCCGGCGTTGACGCCGAACTTGAAGCGCTCGGTGAAGGAATGGTCGAGGTTGATCGTGTAGCTGCGGTTGATGTCGGCGGAGGCCGCGGCGACCACCGCGTCGGCGATCGTGGTGGCGGCTTTCAGGGTGATCGTCGTCAACGGCGTCGGCGCCCAGATCAGCGAGGCGTCGAACAGCGGCGCGCCGGCGTTTTGCAGCCGCGGATCGCGATAGTCGCGCGCGCCATAGCCCAAAGCGACATCGCCGCTCAGCATCTCCGAGAACGACAGTTTCGCGCCCGCCAGGCCATAAAGGCCGGCGGAGGCGCGGTCGAAGCCGAAGGCGTCGATATGGTCGTCATAGACCCTGGAATCGCCGCCAAGCTCGATATAGGGCTGCACCGCCTCGCTGAGCCGATAGCCGGTGCGCAGCTTCAGGCCGTAGTCGTTGGAATCGTCGGTGGCGAGCGGGCCGCCATTATAAGCCAGGCGGTCGACCGTGCCGTGCAGGCCGACGGAGAGGTCGCCGAACTTTTCGACGCCGCCCAGCGTCGCGCCATAGGTGGAGACCAAGGTCAGCGATTCCGTGGGATTGGCGCCGAGGCCGAGTTGGGCGTTGGTCTCGTTGGCGACGCTGAACCGCCCCTCGGTGTCGAGCGAGAGATCGCGCGAGGCGTCGTAGCGGTAGTCGACGACGCCGGCGCCATAGGGCGCGCTGGCGCTGGGGGTCTGGAAATAATCGTTGTAGCCGACCTTCGCCGAGCCCGTCAGCTCGCCGCGGCTCCAGTTCGATTGCAGGGCGACGCCCGCCTCGGTCTCCGAAAACGCCGACCCCTTGGCCGGCGCGGGGATGCCGAAGGGGTTGCTGGCGTAGCCGATGTCCTGCTCGACATAGGGCGTCAGCCTGAGATTGCCGACATAAAAGCCGACGGGGTCGAAGGGCTTGTCGTCGGGCCTGATCTTGCGTCGCGGCGGCGCCGGCGGCAAAGCGGCGACAGTCGGGGCGGGCGTCCCCGAGGTGGGATCGGCGCCGCCGCGCAGGCCGAGGCGATCGGCGCCGCGATAAGGTTTTAGCGCCGGCAGGCGATTGTGCTTGCGGACCGGCTGGGGGTTGGCGGGATCGCTCGCGGGCAGATCGGGCAACGCGTCGGCGGGGGATTGGCCGACGAGTTCGCTCTCGCCGCCGCGCAAATCCGGGGCGAGCGGCGGCGGCGTCTGGGCGAACGCCGGGGCGACCGCCAAGGCGACCGCGCAGCCGGCGACAGCCCATAGCCCTCTCTTGCGCACCACCTGATGAACCTTTCGCGCGCCCGCGCCACTCCCCCTGGGGTAGGCGGTCATGGTTAACGCCGCGCTAATTCGCGCTTTGGCGCGCGCGATGTTAGACGGGCGCTATGAGCAGAGATTCGGCGAAAGCGGTCCCGGCGGCGCGGCGCGCCCTCGCCATCGAGCGCAAGGGCCTCGTCGCGCTGGAGGAGGCGCTGGCGACGCCCGGCGCGGGAAGCCTCGGCGAGGCGCTTCAACGCGCCGTCGACGCGCTGTTGGCCGCGCCCGGGCGCACCATCGTCACCGGCATCGGCAAGAGCGGCCATATCGCCCGCAAACTCGCCGCGACCCTCGCCTCCACCGGCCAGCCCGCCGCCTTCGTCCATCCCGCCGAGGCCAGCCACGGCGATCTCGGCATGGTGCAGAACGGCGATATCGTGCTGGCGCTGTCCTGGTCAGGCGAAACGATGGAACTGGCGGCGATCGTCACCTACGCCAAGCGCTTCAAGATTCCGCTCATCGCGCTGACCTCGCAGCCCGACAGCGCGCTCGGCCGCCAGGCCGACATCGTGCTGCGCCTGCCCGAGGCGCAGGAGGCTTGTCCGAACGGCCTCGCGCCCACGACCTCGACGACGATGCAACTGGCGCTCGGCGATGCGCTGGCGATGGCGCTGCTGGAGGCCAAGGGCTTCACCGCGCGCGATTTCCGCGACCTGCATCCCGGCGGCAAGCTCGGCGCCCGGCTCGCCTTCGTGCGCGACATCATGCACAAGGGCGACGCCATCCCGCGCATCACGCTGGGCTCGACGCTGGCGCAGGCGATCGTCGAGATGACGTCGAAGGGCTTTGGCTGCGTCGGGGTGTTCGGCGCCGACGGGACGCTGGCGGGGCTCATCACCGACGGTGATTTGCGCCGCCATTTGCGCAAGGAGCTGGGGCTCGATACGCCGGTCGAGCAGGTGATGACGCGCCGCCCGCGCGTGATCGCCCCCGACGCGCTGGTGGCCGAGGCCCTGGAGGCTGTGAGCCACAAGATCTCGAACCTGCTGGTGACCGAGGACGGCGCGGTGGTGGGAATCGTGCATTTCCACGACCTGTTGCGGCTTGGCGCGGCGTGAGAGCCAGGGCGGCGCCCCAGCCCGATGTCTGCGGAACAGGCGCGGAAGGAGGCGATCTCCCCCGGCCTCGTCCCCATCAATAATGCGGCGGCCGCTCCGGGCGCTCGCGCGCGAGGTCGAGGTTCTGATAGTCTTCGCGCAGTTGTGACACTTGCCGCTTGAGGGCGTCGATCTCCCGCCATTGCGCGGTGATGACGTCGTTCAGATCGGCGATGATCTGCTCCTGCTGAGCGAAGCGCGCTTCCAGCGTGTCGAGGCGCGAATCCGGATCTGGGTCGGCGCTCATGTCGCGTTTCCTCGGGCCCTCGACGATTGCGGAGCGGGGATCGAATAGGGTCGTTCGCCCGTCGTCAAGCGATCTCGGGGCCGCTAAGACGCGCGCGTCGCCTTCAACCCGGAGCCTGCCTATGCTCGCGCCGCGCTTTCGCACCTACCCTAGCCGCCGCTTGACCACGCGCGTCCTGATGCGACCGATAGTGCGTCTGCGACTCGGCCTCGCCGCGCTCGTCCTCCTGGCGATCCTGGGCTTGTGGTTCGCCGCCTCGCACGGGGTGGCGGAATGGAAAGGCTGGCTGACCGCGCAGCGCAGCCTCGTCGCCGCGCATCCGTTTGCCGCCGCGTCGGTTTATGTGGCGGCCTATATCGTGTTCGCCGCGCTCTCGCTGCCGGGCGCCTGGGCGATCAGCGTCGCGGGCGGCGCGCTGTTCGGGGCCTGGGCCGGGCCGCTGCTCGTCTCGGCGTCGAGCACGGCGGGGGCGACGGTCGCCATGCTCGCGGCGCGCTACCTGTTCCGCGACGCGGTGGCGCAACGCTTTCCCGGTTTCGTCGCCCGCGTCGACAGCGGCGTGGCGCGGGACGGGGCGCGCTGGCTGTTCGCGGCGCGGCTCACGCCGGTCATCCCGTTCTCCGCCGTCAATCTCGGCGTCGGGCTGACGCGCATGTCGGCGCCGACTTTCGCGCTCGTCACCCTGATCGGCTCTTTTCCCTTCGCCTGGATCTACGCCGAGGCCGGGGCGGAACTCGCCACGGTCGAGCGGCCGACCGACGTGCTGAGCCTGCGGCTCATCCTCGTCTTCCTGGCGCTGGCCGCGCTACCTTTCGCCGCCAAGGGCGTCGGCGCCCTGCGGCGGCGGCGCGGGCGGCATTGACCCGAACCTCAGGCGTCAGATCCCCTCGCCACCGTCTCCAAGAGGTCGCGCGCGAGGCCCTGAAGCAGGGTGAGCTTGTAGCGCGCTTGCGGCAACGGATTTGCGCCGAGGATCGCGGCGGCGGCGGCGGCGGCGAAAGTCTCGGCCGTCGCCGGCTTGCCAAGGACGGCCGCCTCGGCGGCCTCCAGCCGCAACGGCGTCGGCGCGACGCCGCCCGCGACGATGCGCACGCGCGCGAAGACGCCGGCCTCGAAGGTGGCGCTAACGATAAGCTCGACCAGCGGCCATTCCGCATGGGCGCGGCCAATGGCGCGCTTGTAGGCCGCCCGCTCGCCCCGAAGCGGCGCCGGCAGCCGGAAGGCCTCGATGAGTTCGCCGGGGGCGAGCGCGGTTTCAGCCGCCGCCGCCTGCCCGTCGCCCAGCGCCCCGGCGATGGGGAGATCGCGCCGCCGGTCGGTGTCGATCCGTGCGTCATAGGCCAAAAGCGCCGCCGCGAGCGTCGAGGGATGCGGCGCCACGCAGCGCGCGCGGTCGAAGGCGACGCCATAGAGGCCATTGCCGTCGCGCATCGGGCAGCCCTGCCCGCCCTTCTTGAGACAGGCGATCTCGGGATTGCGAAAATACCAGCAGCGGTTGCGCTGCGCGACATTGCCGCCGACGGTGGCGACGCGGCGGATTTGCGGCGTCGCCAGCCCCGCAGCCGCCGCCGCGAGCCCGGGATAGCCGGCGCGAACGGCGGGATCGGCGGCCAGCGCGGCGATGGTCGTCAGCGCGCCGATGCGCAAGCCCCCGGCTTCGGCGCTCACGCCGGCCTGCGCGGTCGCCGCCGTGATGTCGGCCAGCGGCCGGCGCGAGACGCCGTTGCGGCGGCGCTCGGAAAGATCGGTTGCGCCAGCCCGGAATTCCGCGATTTCAACCGGCGACATGGGCGTCT
>JAJYDD010000008.1 GCA_021777795.1 Pseudomonadota bacterium
TGCGAGGAGGCGCGCTGCCCCAACATTGGCGAGTGCTGGGAGAAGAAGCACGCCACTTTCATGATTATTGGCGACGTCTGCACCCGCGCCTGCGCGTTCTGCAATGTCGCGACGGGCCTGCCGCGCCCGCTCGACGCCGATGAACCCGCCCGCGTCGGCGACGCCACCGCCAAGCTCGGCCTCACCCATGTCGTCGTCACCTCGGTCGATCGCGACGATCTCGCCGATGGCGGGGCGGCGCATTTCGCCGCCGTCATCCGCGCCATCCGCCAAGCGGCGCCGGCTACGACCATTGAGGTGCTCACACCAGACTTCCTGCGCAAGGACGGCGCGCTGGAGATCGTCGTCGAAGCGCGGCCGGACGTGTTCAACCACAATCTCGAAACCGTGCCCGGCAAATATCTCGCCGTGCGCCCCGGCGCGCGCTACTTCCACTCGCTGCGCCTGTTGCAGCGGGCGAAGGAACTGGACCCGACGATCTTCACCAAATCCGGCATCATGGTCGGCCTCGGCGAGGCGCGCAACGAAGTGTTGCAGGTGATGGACGACCTGCGCTCGGCCGAGGTCGATTTCCTCACCATCGGTCAATATTTGCAGCCGACGCCGAAGCATTGCGCGGTCGAGCGGTTCGTCACCCCCGAGGAGTTCGAGGGTTACGCTGCGGTTGGCGCGGCGCGCGGCTTCCTGCTCGTCTCCGCCTCGCCGCTGACCCGCTCCTCGCACCACGCGGGCGACGATTTCGCAAGGCTCAAGGCGGCGCGGCTCAAGGCGCGGGGCTGACCGCCCTTCTTTCGCCCTCTCGGGTCTGCTAAGCGCGGGCTGGACCTTCCGGGAGTACAAAGCCTTATGCGCGTCACCTTGCTCGGCGTGTTCGCCGTTCTCGCCCTCGGCGTGGGCCTCTACGATCGCGACGGCATGACGCTTTTCCTGGCTTTCGCCGCCGCGCTCGGGGCGGCGGCGTCGTGGCCGGGCGTGCGCATCCCGACTTTCCTGAAGATCATGTCGGAGCTGTTCGCCATCGAGACGGTGCTGTTCGGCCTCATTTCGCTGGCCGAGGTTACCCGTCTTTGGCCTGCTTCGTGGTCGCTTTATGCGCCGCCGCGCTACCTGCCCGTCGCCACCGCGCTTTTTGTCGTGGCGCTGACGCTGCTTTCGTGGATCCCCTTCGTGCAGCGGATGACGCGGCTCGCCGATCCGTTCTTCGACGCGACGACGCCGATTTCGCTGCGGCCGTTGCTGTTGGGCCGCCGCATCATGTCGCAGCGCGCCTATGGGCGCGCCTGCATCGTCTTCCTCATTCTCATCAATCAGTTCGAGGTGGCGCTCGGCGTCCGGCTCAATTATTTCCAGATGGCGTTTGGAAACGCGATCCAGGTGCCGGACGAGGCGCATCGCGTCGCCTTCTGGCATCAGTTGATCGAGGTGTTCACACCGTTGGCGATCATCATCATCGCGGCGAATATGATCGAGTTCTACATCGCCTCGAATTTCGTTCTGCAATGGCGGCGCTGGATGACGGCGTCTTATACTTCGCGCTGGTTGCTCAATTCGATGCACTACAAGCTGGCGCTCGGCGGCCACACCGCCGACAACCCCGACCAGCGCATTTCGCAGGACGTCGGCTCCTTCCTCAACGGCGCTGGCACCGTCGCCAATTCGAGCAACGTCGGCATCTACAATTATTCGATTTCGTTGATCGCCGCGGCGACCAATTTGGTCGCCTTCTCGATCATCCTGTGGGGCCTGTCGCGCGGCATGACGCTGCCGTTCCTCGGCGTGGAAATCCCCGGCCTGTTGTTCTGGGTGGCGACGCTCTATGCGCTGTTCGCCACCGGCGTGATGCAACTCATCGGCCACAAGCTTGCCGCGCTCTATTTCAAGCAGCAGCAGGTAGAGGCCAATTTTCGTTTCGATCTCGCCCGCATCCGCGAATATAGCGAGCAGATCGCGCTGCTTAAGGGAGAGAACCGGGAAATCTCGCATGCGGGCGAGGTGTTCCAAGACGTGTTCCACACCATCCAGCGCATCATCCGCATGCGCGTGCGGCTGATCGCGTTCAACCAATTTTATTCTCAGATTTCCGTGATTATCCCCTACATAATCATTGCTCCCTTTTATTATATGAAAAAAGTCTCTTTCGGCACCTTCAATCAGGCCGCCGACGCCTTCGGCAACGTCAATAATCAGATGAATTTCTTCGTCAACAACTATACCGGCTTGGCCGATTTCAGCTCCACGATCGCCCGTCTTACCTCTTTCGACGACGCTTTCGCTGCGACCCAGGCGGCGTGGCGGGCCGAGCCGCGCGTCGAAGCCAAGCCCGGCCTCGGCGAGGCGCTCGCCATTCCCGATCTGCAACTGGCGCTGCCGGACGGGCGCAAGCTGGCGCGCATCGGCAATCTCGTGCTGGCGCCCCAGGAATCGACGCTGGTGATGGGGCCGAGCGGGGCGGGCAAATCGACGCTGCTGCGCGCCATTGCCGGCCTGTGGCCCTATGGCAAGGGCGAAATCGCGCAGCCCGCCCACGCCAAGTTGATGCTGCTGCCGCAGCGGCCCTATATCCCCATCGGCCCGCTCAAGGAGGCGATCGCCTATCCCTTCGAGTCCTCGCATTACGACGCCGCGCGGCTGCGCGCCGCGCTGGTTGACGTCGGCCTGCCCGAGCTCGCCGACCGGCTGGAGGAAAGCGACAATTGGCAGATGCGCTTGTCGGGCGGCGAGCAACAACGCCTCGCCGTCGCTCGCGTGCTGCTCGCCAAGCCCGACTGGCTTTTCCTCGACGAGGCCACAGCCTCGCTCGACGAGGAGAGCGAGAACGCCCTCTACCGCGTCATCGCCAGGGAGTTGCCGCAGACCACCCTCGTCTCCGTTGGTCACCGCTCGACGCTCAAGGCGTTGCACAAGCGCGAGCTTCATCTCCAAACGCACGCCGGCGAGCCGACGACGATGTCGGCCTGAAACCGGAGGAACTGTGGCGCGCCTGCGACGTTTCTGTCGCAGCGGTTGCGCTGGCGCAGATCCCCGAACGAAAGGGAAGCTAGACTCCGCTTGGCGAGGAATGCGGAGGGCGTTCGATGCATAACGCGGACGCCGGGATTGGCGGCAATTTCCCGGCTATAGAGTTGCCACCACCGCGTTTCGACGATCTGGCGCCCTTGCGAGACGCGTTCCGGCTGCGGCGCACGGAACAGACGTTCTCCGGCCGCTCGCTGGAGCCTCAGACCCTTTCCGATCTGCTGTGGGCGGCGTGCGGCGCGCCGCAATCGCCTCCCGAGGGGCTAAGCGCCGTGGCCGACGCCACCGCCAGCAACGCGCAGGAGATCGATGTCTTCGTCGCGATGGAGCAGGGCCTTTACCTCTACGACCCCGAGCGCGCCCGGCTGGCCCCGGTGCTGAGCGGCGATCTGCGGCCCTTGGCCGCCGCGCCCTGGCTGCCGCGCAGCGGCGACAAGGCGCCGGCGCGGCTCATCTATGTCGTCGATTGCGACCGTTTGGAGACGCCGCACGGCAAAATGGCGGCGCCCGCCGACCCAGAGACGTTGCAGGCTTATTCGCTGGTCGATTGCGGCATCGTCGCCGCCAATGTCTATCTGTTCGCGGCTGCGGCGGGGCTGAACGCCTGGTTCCACGAATGCGATCGGCCGGCGCTGGCAAAGCGGCTGCCGCTGCGCGCGGGCCGTCGCGTGCTCTTCGCTCAGACGGTCGGCTATCCCTATTGAGGGCCGCTTGCCTACGCCTCGGAAAGCCGGCAAAAGACGCCATCTTTCGGAGCGTATTCCTATGAAGATTCGCGGTCTCTTAATCGCCGTTGCATTGGGCTTGGCGGCGGTTTGCGGCGCCGAGGCCGCCCCGCCGCCCGAGCAGACCGTCGATATGGCGCAAGTGCTGAAACCCGGCCCGCTGCCGGAACTTAGCGTCGGCCCCGCGACCGGCGTTCCGGTGATCGAGTACGGCTCCGTAACCTGCCCGCATTGCGCGGCTTTCGACCACGAAACCCTGCCGAAGCTCAAGGCGGCCTATGTCGATAACGGCAAGGTGCGCTACATCTTCCGCGAGTTCTCGCGCAACCCGCTCGATGTCGCGGCTTTCACGCTGGCGCGCTGCGTCGGCGGCGACGACACAACCAAGACGATGGCGACGATCGAACTGGAATTCGCCACCCAGGACAAATGGGCGTTCACCGACAATCCCTTGCAGCCGCTGCTCGACGCCCTGCGCCCGACCGGGCTCGGCAAGGAAAAGGCGATGGCGTGCCTGAAGGATAACGCGCTCATCGGCAAAGTGCGGGCGATCACCGACACCGGCGAGAAGCTGGTCAAGATTCAGGGCACGCCGACCTTCGTCATCAACGGCAAGTCCTATGGCGGCGAATTGTCGATGGCGGATTTCAACGAGTTGCTAAAGCCGTTGGTCAAGTAGCGCGGGCGCTAATCATGCGCCCGACGCCAAGGCAGGCTTAGACCGTGGCTCCCAGCAGCGGCTTGAAGCCGGGGTCGCCCTTGTCCATAGCGCGGCTGTAGCCGGGTCGCTCGGCGATGCGCTGGAGATAGGCCAGGATCGCCGGATAGGGCGAGAGATCGGCGGCGTAGAACAGCCGCATCGTCGTCAGCGAGAACACCGTCATCACATCGGCGGCGGTGAAGGTCTCGCCGGCCAGATAAGGCGCCTTAGCCAGCCGCTCGTCGAGGTGGCGCAAGGCGCGCTTGAGGCGCCCCTGCATCGCGCCGACCATCGGGTGATCGGCGGGCAGGTCGAGCCGGCTGACGATCATGTTGCGACCCATCGCCGGTTGCAGCGTGCCGTTGGCGAAATGCAGCCAATAGAGATAGGTCGCATATTCCGGCGCGTCCGGCCCGAAAGCCAGGCGGCCGCGGCCGTATTTGCCCAGGATATATTCGACGATGGCGCTGGATTCGGCGAGCAACGCCCCGTCATCCTCGATCACCGGCGCCGCGCCCAGCGGATGCAGCGCCTTCAGTTCCGGCGGCGATAGCATGGTCTTGGCGTCGCGGGTGTGATGGACGAGGTTGTAGTCGAGCCCCAGTTCCTCGCACAGCCAGACGATGCGCTCGGATTGCGAGCGGCCGAGGTGGTGAATGGTCAGCATGGAATCCTATCCGTTCTCATGAAAGAAATTATAGACCAGACGCGCCGTCGCCGCGTTGAGCCCCGGCGCCTTCTCTAAATCAGCAAGCCCCGCATTGGCGACCGCCTTGGCGGTGCCGAACGTGTGCAATAGCGCACGCTTGCGCGCGGGGCCGATGCCGGGGATCTCGTCGAGCGGGCTTTTAACGAAATCCTTCTTGCGCCGCGCCCGATGCGTGCCGATGGCGAAGCGATGCGCCTCGTCGCGCAGGCGCTGCACGAAGAACAGCGTCGCATCGCGCTGCGGCAGCTTGAACGGTTCGCCCCCCTCGACGAAGAAGGTTTCGCGCCCGGCGTCGCGATCCGGCCCCTTGGCGATGGAGGCGATCTTGACGCCCTCGACGCCGATCTCGCGCATGACAGCCCGCGCGGCCTCGAACTGGCCGCGCCCGCCGTCGATCAGCACGAGGTCCGGCGTATCGGGAAAGGCGCCAGCGTCGGCCGTCTCGCCCTCGCGCTTGAGCTTGGAGAAACGGCGCGCCAAAACCTCGCGCATCATGCCGTAATCGTCGCCGGGCGTCAGGCCCTCGCTCCTGATGTTGAAGGTGCGGTACTGGTTCTTCACGAAACCTTCCGGCCCCGCCACGATCATCGCGCCGATCGCGTTGGTCCCCATGATATGCGAATTGTCATAGACCTCGACCCGGCGCGGCGCGTGGTCGAGCCCGAAGGTCTGGCCGAGCGCGGCCAGCAGTTTCTGCTGGGTGGCGGTCTCGGAGAGTTTGCGCGACAGCGTTTCGCGGGCGTTGCGGGCGGCGTTGTCGACGAGTTCCTTCTTCTCGCCGCGCTTGGGCGTCCCGACCGCGATGCGCCGGCCGGCGCGCTCGGAGAGGATCGCGCCCAGCGTCGCGGCGCTTGGAACCTCGTGGCTCAGCAGCACCAGGCGCGGGGCAGGGCGCTCCAGGTAGAATTGCGCGAGAAAGGCGTCGAGCACCTCGGCCGGCTCCAGCATCTTGTCAGCGCGCGGGAAATAGGCGCGGTTGCCCCAGTTCTGATAGGTGCGGAAGAAGAACGCCTCGATGCAGAACTGCCCCGCCTCCTCGGCAATCGCGAACACATCCGCTTCCGCCACCGAGCGCGGGTTGACGCTCTGCTCGCCCTGGATCGCCGACATCGCCTGGATGCGATCGCGTAGCCGCGCCGCGCGCTCGAACTCCAGCGCCTCGGACGCTTGCGCCATTTCGCGCGCCAGCCGCTGGCGCACGCTGCGGCTGCGGCCGGTGAGGAAATCGCGCGCCTCGCCCACCAGCTCCGCATAATCGGGCAGCGAGATCTCGCCGGTGCAGGGCGCCGCGCAGCGCTTGATCTGGTGCAGCAGGCAAGGCCTTGTGCGGTTGGCGTAATAGCTGTCGGCGCAGGTGCGTAGCAAGAAGGCGCGCTGCAACGCCGAGAGCGTGCGCGTCACCGCGCCGGCGCTGGCGAACGGGCCATAATAATCGCCCTTGGCGTCGCGCGCGCCGCGATGCTTGAAGATGCGCGGCGCCTCGTGATCGCCGGTGACGAGGATGTAGGGGAAGCTCTTGTCGTCGCGCAGCAGCACATTGTAGCGCGGCTTGAGCTGCTTGATGAGATTGGCTTCGAGCAGCAGCGCCTCGGCCTCGCTCTCGACGGTGACGAACACCATCGAAACCGTCTCGGAGACCATGCGGGCGATGCGATGCGAGACCCGCTCCGGCGTCGTATAGGAAAGGATGCGCTTCTTGATCGAGCGCGCCTTGCCGACATAGAGCACCTCGCCGTTCTCGCCGAGCATGCGATAGACGCCCGTGCCTTGCGGCGCGTGCCGCCAGAACGCCTTAATGACGGAAGCGCCGCGCGCGAGCGGTCCTTCGGCGGCCGGCGCGTCGTCGGCCGTCAGGTCGAGGTCGGTCTCCTCGTCGTCGAGTTCGGGGATTTCGGGCGCGTCGCCTTGCATGGGGGGGAATCTAGGGCAGCGGGGGCGATTCGGAAAGGCGGGGCGGAGCGCAGGCGTCGGGGCGTCAAGGTGGCCTCCAACCGACTGCGCGCAAGTCGGAGCCCTCACGCCCGCTTGACGCCCCCTTCACCCCCTGCGACCCTCTCGCCATGTCGCGACGCCAGCCGCCGTTCGAGATCACGCCGGACCTCATCGTCCGCGCCTATTCGATTGGCCTGTTCCCAATGGCCGAGGACCGCGACGCGGCCGAGCTTCACTGGGTTGAGCCCGAGCGGCGCGGCATCTTCCCGCTCGACGGGCTCATCGTCGCCAAGAGCCTCGCCAAGACCGTGCGCGCCGATCGTTTCGAGGTCACCGCCGACAAAGCCTTCGCCAAGGTGATGGAGGCCTGCGCGGCGCGTGACAAGACCTGGATCAACGACGAAATCATCCGCCTCTATTTGGCGCTGCACGCACGCGGCCAGGCCCATTCCATCGAGGTGCGCGCCGCAGGAGAATTGGTCGGCGGGCTCTATGGCGTCAGCCTCGGCGCGGCGTTCTTCGGCGAGAGCATGTTTCATCTCGCCCGCGACGCCTCCAAGGTCGCATTGGTGCATCTGGTCGCGCGACTCAGGTTCGGTGGCTTCCGGCTGCTCGACACGCAGTTTCTCACCCCACATCTGGCGTCGCTCGGCGCCATCGAGATCAGCCGCGCCTCTTATCGCGGCCTGCTGGCGAAGGCGCTGGCCGGGGAGGGCGATTTCGCCGCTTTTGCGCCGGAAAAAGCAATGAAGGGCGCGCAGGCGCTCGACTTGGCGCTGGGGCCGGCATAGGATTTGCGACGCCGGGATGCGCGAAAAGGGGGCGGCATGGCGGCGTTCGATGAAATGGGTCTGGAAGGCGAAACGCCGCGTCGCGTTTACGCAAAGGTGGCCCGCTGGCTGGAGAAAAGTCCGCCGGAACTGCTCGCCTCGCGCCGCTCCCAGGCCGAATTCATGTTCCGCCGCATCGGCATCACCTTCGGCGTCTACGGCGACAAGGAAGCGGCTGAACGGCTGATCCCGTTCGACATCGTGCCGCGCGTGCTGTCGCGCCGGGAATGGACGAAGCTGGAGGCGGGGCTGATCCAGCGCGTCACCGCGCTCAACCTGTTCCTGAAGGATGTCTATGGCGCCCGCAAAGTCCTCAAGGAAAAGATCGTCCCCGAAGAACTGATCCTGCGCAATCCGCATTATCGGCCAGAGATGATCGGTCATCGCGCCCCGCATGACGTGTGGGTGCATATCGGCGGCATCGACATCGTGCGCATCGACGACGCCGATTTCTATGTGCTGGAGGACAACGCCCGCACGCCCTCCGGCGTCTCCTACATGCTGGAGAACCGGGAAGTGACGATGCGGCTGATGCCGGATCTGTTCGCCGCCCATCGCGTCGCCCCGGTCGATGATTACCCCGACGAATTGCTGGAGACGCTGACCTCGGTGGCGCCGCACCCCGATGTGGCGAAGCCGACCATCGTCGTGCTGACGCCGGGCCCGTTCAATTCGGCCTATTATGAGCACTCGTTCCTGGCCGACAAGCTCGGCGTCGAACTTGTCGAGGGGCGCGACCTGTTCGTGGAGAACGACGTCGTGTTCATGCGCACGACGCTGGGGCCGAAGCGGGTCGACGTCATCTATCGCCGCGTCGATGACGAATTTCTCGATCCCCTGGTGTTCAACCCGCATTCCGTGCTCGGCGTGGCGGGGCTGATCGGCGCCTATTTAGCGGGCAATGTGACGATCGCCAATGCCGTCGGAACCGGCGTCGCCGACGACAAGGCGATCTACAGCTACGTGCCCGACCTTATCAAATTCTATCTCGGCGAGGAGCCGAAACTCAAGAATATCCAGACCTTCCGCTGCCGCGAGCCGGCCGATCTCGCTTATGTGCTGGAGCGGCTCGACCAACTTGTGGTCAAGGAGGTCAACGGCTCCGGCGGTTACGGGATGTTGGTTGGCCCGCACGCCAGCCAGGCGCAGCGCGAGTTGTTCGCCGCCAAGCTGAAGGCCGATCCCGCCAATTACATCGCCCAACCGACGCTGGCGCTCTCGACGTGCCCGGCCTCGTTCGACAGCGGCGTCGCACCGCGCCATGTGGATTTGCGGCCGTTCGTGCTGTCGGGCGCGAAGGGCGTGCGCATCGTGCCCGGCGGGCTGACCCGCGTGGCGTTGACGAAAGGATCGCTGGTGGTGAATTCGAGCCAGGGCGGCGGCACCAAGGACACCTGGGTCGTCGATGATCCCCTGGACGGCGAGGAGGGCTGACCGATGCTCGCCCGCACCGCCGACAATCTGTTCTGGCTCGCCCGCTACATGGAGCGCGCCGATTTCATCGCCCGCACGATAGAGGCGACGCTGCGCCTCGAATATCTGCCGCGCGGCGGCGACGGCGACCCGCAGACCGAATGGTTCTCGGCGCTCGAAGCCGTCGGCGCGCATGAGAGCTACGAGGCCAAGCACGGCGAGGTGACGGAACTCGCGGCGATCGAATACCTCACCTTCGATCGCGACAACCCGTCCTCGATCTGCAACTGCCTGGAATACGCCCGCGCCAATGGCCGCGCGGTGCGCACGGCGCTGACCGCTGAGACCTGGACGGCGATCAACGACGCCTGGCTCGAACTCAAACGTTTCGAGGCGACGCGCCGCGCCGCCAAGGAATTGAGCCGCGACGCGCTCGCCGGCTTCCTCGATTACGTGAAGAAGGCTTCGCTCGATTTCGACGGCGCCTGCTACCGCACGATGCTGCGCAACGACGGTTATTACTTCAACCGCGTCGGGCTGTTCCTGGAGCGCGCCGACAACACCGCGCGGCTGCTCGACGTCAAATATCACCTGCTGCTGCCGGCCAACGAGGAGGTCGGCGGCTCGCTCGACTTCTTCCAATGGGTGGCGATCCTGCGCGCCGTCTCGGCGGCGACCGCCTATCATTGGGTCTATCGCGACCGGGTGAAGCCCTGGCTGGTCGCCGATCTGCTCATCCTCAAGCCGTCGATGCCGCGTTCGCTCATCTATTGCTACGATGCGCTCGACCGCGCGCTCGACGATCTCGCGCGCGCCGACGGTCTCTCGGGGGTTGCGCAGCGACAGGCGCGCGCCGTGCTTTCCAAGTTGGAGCGATCGAGCATGACCGAGATCTTCCAGGGCGGCCTGCACGAATTCGTCACCGATTTCATCGAGGAGAATGGTCGTCTGGCCAGCGCGATCTCCGAGCAATATCTTTTCGTGTGAGGTTTTAGGATGCGCGTCCGCGTCTCGCACGAAATCAAGCTGGCGTTCTCGGCGACCGCGCGCTCGCTCAACCTCAACTTGCGCCTGACGCCGCGCAGCTTCGAATCGCAATATGTGCTGCGCTGGCGCGTCGGCGTCGATCTCGACGCGACGTTGAAGCCGCGCGAGGACGCCTTCGGCTCCGTGCTGCACAGCCTGGGCTGGCATCGGCCCGTCGAGGCGGTGACGATCACCGCCTCGGGCGAGGTGGAGACCAGCGACGCGGTCGGCGTCGTGCGCGGCGCCGTCGATCCGCTGCCGACGGAGATGTATCTGCGCGCCAGCCCGCTGGCGCAGGCCAACGCCGCGCTGCGCGAACTCGCCGATGGCGTGGGGCCGGGCGAGACGCTGGAGCGGCTGCATGGTCTCATGGCCTCGCTTCACGAGGAACTGGTGTTCACGCCGGGCTTAGGCGGCGAGTCGCCGGTATCGGAGGCTTTCGCGCTGAAGAAGGGAGGGGCGGCGGATTTCGCCCACGCTTTCGTCGCCTGCGCGCGTGGCTGGGGCGTGCCGGCCCGATTGGTGACCGGGTATCTCGTGGCGGATGCGCCGCAGGAGACAACGGAAATGTTCGCTTGGGCCGAGGCGCTCTCGCCGGGGCTGGGTTGGGTGGCGTTCGACGCCGTCCATGATCTTTGCCCCAACGACCGCTATGTGCGCGTCGCCGTTGGCCTCGACGCGACGGACGCAGCGCCGGTGCGCTCATGGATCAATTCCGGCGAGACGGCGGTGACGGCGAGCCTGCGCGTGGAGCAGGCGACGGCGCAGGGGCAGAACTGATTGCGTTTACCCAGGAGCCTTCGATGACAAACGCCGGCGAATATCCCCCGATCCCTGTCGACGACCCCGATCGCAAGCTGGCCGTCGCGGACCCTGAGTCGCGTGATATCCCGCACATTTCGCTAGCGCGCGGCGCCTACACGATCCTGCTGACCGGCGAACAGACCGGCGGCCGTTATTGTCTGATCGACATGCTGATCCCGCCGGGGGGCGGACCACCGCTGCACCGGCATGACTTCGAGGAAATGTTCTCGATCCTCGAAGGCGAGATCGAGTTGACCTTCCGCGGCGAGACCTGCAAGGCCAGCGCTGGAGTCACGGTGAATATCCCGGCCAACGCGCCGCATCGTTTCGTCAACAATTCGGACAAGCCGGCGCATCTCCTTTGCATGTGCGCTCCCCCGGGACAGGAGGAGTATTTCCTGGCGGTCGGCGACAAGATCGAGAGCCGCAGCGCGCCGCCGCCCTCCCTCAGCGCCGACGAATTGGCGCAGCGGCGCGGTCGTGCGCTGGCTTTGGCGGCGAAATATCGGACCGAATTTGTTTGAACCGCGTCCCGGCGGGCGACCGACCAGCCTCGCGACAGTTTCTCCGTCCACAACCGCGACTTGTGACGGAGGCCCTCATAATGTCGAGGCTGGAAGATCGTCCCATCGACTTTCGCATCTTCAAGGACATCTATCTCCTTGAGACGCACTATGACGCGGGGACGGAGATTTTGGGTCCCGGCAAGGCTTCGGGCCTCATGTACGTGGTCAAGAGCGGCGTGGTCAGCGTGCAGGTGCAGGGCGTCACCGTCGAGGAAATTCGCGACGGCGGCATTTTCGGCGAGATGGGCATGGTCGATCCCAAGCCCCACAGCGCCAACATCTTCGCTGTCACCGAGGTTGAGGCCTTCGTCCTCAATCAGAGCCAGTTCCTGCAAATCGTCGGCAACTCGCCGACTTTCGCGTTGCGCGTGATGAAGGTGCTGGCGCGGCGCGTGCGCGCGATGAACGCGCGCTTCCAGGAGGCAGGCGCGCCGCTCGACGAGGCGCCGGCGTGATTCGCTCCGCATCAAGCCGTCGCGGCGATCTCGTCGGCGCGGCCGCGGCCGTGCCCGTGCGCTCGCCAGTCAATGCCGGCGAGACGGCGGTGACAACGACCCTACGGTGGAGCAGGCGACGGCGCGGGGCGGAACTGGGGCGAAGGACGGTTCGGCGACATCGCTAGTGTTGCATTGCAGCATGGGTTTCCGCTATGCAGAAGAGATGCAACAGGACCCGGTGAAAATCCGGGTGGCTCTTCCGGCCGCCGATCCGCCGGATAACGCACATGAAAGACGCCGTCAGTTCGCCGACTTCGTTTACGGCTGCGTCTATGCGGACCCAGACATCACATGAACGCTAAGAACGCTTTCGTGCGCGAATGGCTTTTCAGCCCGCGCCTTGAAATTCTATCGGGCATCGTCGTTGCCCTCGCCCTTATTCCCGAAGCCATCGGCTTTTCCGTCGTTGCGGGCGTCGATCCGAAGGTCGGCCTGTATGCTTCGGTCGTCATTGCCTGCGTCATAGCCTTCACCGGCGGGCGTCCTGCGATGATTTCCGCGGCGACGGCCTCGACGGCGGTTTTGATGGTTGGTCTCGTTCACGAGCACGGCGTGCAGTATCTCTTCGCCGCCACCATCCTGATGGGCGTTTTCCAGATTATCGCCGGTATTCTCAAACTCGGCCGATTGATGCGGTTCGTGTCCCAATCCGTAATGACGGGGTTCGTCAACGCGCTGGCGATCTTGATTTTCCTGGCCCAAATTCCGCAGCTCACGCACGTTCCGACGGCCACTTATGGTCTGATCGCGCTCGGTCTCGCAATCATCTATGGTTTTCCCTACCTTACGAAGGCGGTTCCTTCTCCGCTCGTCTCCATCGCCGTGCTGACGGGGATAACAGCCGGCTTCGGCCTTCACGTTCGCACCGTGGCCGATCTCGGCCAATTGCCATCGGCGCTCCCCACCTTTGGGCTTCCGCAAGTGCCGTACACCCTGCAAACCTTGGGCATCATCGCCCCTGTGGCGTTGACGCTGGCCGCCGTGGGCCTGCTGGAGTCGTTGCTGACCGCGCAAATCGTTGACGATTTAACGGATACGCCCAGCGGCAAAAGCCACGAATGCGTCGGTCAGGGTATCGCGAATATGGCCTCGGCGGTCTTTGGCGGCATGGGCGGGTGCGCGATGATCGGCCAGTCGGTCATCAACGTTACCTCCGGTGGTCGCGGCAGGCTCTCGACCTTTGTAGGCGGCGCGTTTCTGCTTGTTCTTCTGGTTGTCTTGCAGCGCGTGTTGGCCGTCGTTCCTGTCGCGGCTCTGACCGCCGTGATGATTATGGTGTCGATCAACACCTTTTCGTGGAAATCGCTGGCGGCGTTGCGCTCAAATCCCTGGCAGTCCTCGGTGGTCATGCTGGCGACGGTCGGCACCGTTGTCGCCACGGCGGACCTTTCCAAAGGCGTTCTGGCGGGCGTGTTGCTGTCGGGCGTCTTTTTCGCCGGCAAGGTGTCGCGCTTGAGCCGGATCGCGTCGAGCCTTTCCGAGGATGGAAAGGTCCGCACCTACTTTTTCGAGGGGCAGATCTTTTTCGCGTCGGCTGGCGCCTTCGTTGACGCGATCGACGTGCACGAGCCGGTGTCGCGGATCGTCATCGACGTCACGGCGGCGCATTTCTGGGACATTTCCGCTATTGGCGCTCTCGACCGCGTTGTCATGAAAGCGCGACGTCATGAGCGAATTGTCGAAATCGTCGGCTTGAATGAAGCCAGCGCGACGATGATCGAGCGCTTTGCCATACATAAGCGCACGGAAGCCATCGTCCCTCTGGACTAACGCCGTTCGCGGGGGCGCGAGAAGCCGCCCCTGCTATTCCTTGCCGGGTTCCTGTGCTGCGGCCGCTTCACACCCCCCGCATCAACCCGCCATCAACCTTGATATTCTGCCCCGTGATGTAGCCCGCGCCTTCTGAGACGAGGAACGCCACGGTCGCCGCGATCTCGTCGGCGCGGCCGTAGCGGCCCATCGGCACGGATACGCGCCGCGCGTCCGTTTCCGGCAGCGAATCGATCCAGCCCGGCAGCACGTTGTTCATGCGCACGTTCTTGGGCGCATATTCATCGGCGAACAGCTTTGTGAAGGCCGCCAGCCCCGCCCGAAACACCGCCGAGGTCGGGAACATCGGCGAAGGCTCGAAGGCCCAGGCGGTCGAGATATTGACGATCGTTCCGCCGCCGGCCGCCGCCATGATCGGCGCGACGAGGCGGGTCGGGCGGATGACGTTCATCAGATAGACGTCCATGCCCGTGCGCCATTGTTCGTCGGTGATCTCCAACAGCGGCGCGCGCGGCCCGTGGCCGGCGCTGTTGACGAGCGCGTCGATGCGCCCCCATTGCGCCATCGCCGCATCGACAAGCCGCTGGAGATCGTCGACCGACTGGTTGGAGCCGGTGACGCCGACGCCGCCGAGCGCCTTCGCCAAGGCCTCGCCTTTGCCGGAGGAAGAGAGGATGGCGACGCGAAACCCGTCGTCGGCCAATCGTCGCGCCGCCGCCGCCCCCATGCCGCTGCCACCCGCCGTCACCAGCGCGACCTTTTGCGTCATCTCATTCGCTCCCTTTTTGCGGCGCGAGGCCGAGCCGCTTCAGCGCCGCGCCTGCGGTGAGGCCCTGGACCAGTACCGAGAACGCCACCACCGCGAAGGCGGCGGCCAGCGTCTGATCGCGATAGGGCGCATCCGCCGGCAGCGTCAAGGCGAGCGCCAGCGCCAGCGCGCCGCGCAACCCGCCCCACCACAGGAAATGTTGTTGCGGCAGGCTCAGCCGCCAGCGCGAGCGCCAGAACAGCGCCGAGATCGGATAGACCGCCAACGCCCGGCCCGCCAGCGCCAGCGCCACGGCGACGGCGAGGCGCCAGTCGAGCCCGAGCCCGACATGGGCGAGCGCCTGGCCGATGAGCAGGAACACAAACGAATTGGCGAGAAAGGCCGCGAACTCCCAGAACGCCAGCACGAACTCGCGCCCCTGCGCGCTGATCGAGAAGCCCGGCCTCGGCTCCGCCAACACGCCGAGATTGCCGAGCAACAGCCCCGCCGTCACCGTCGCCAGCACGCCCGAGGCGCCGAGCCGTTCGGCGGCGAGGAACGATCCATAGGCTGTCACCGCCGTGATCGCGGTCTCGACGAGATGCTCCTCGGTGCGCCCGGCGACGAGCAGCGCCAGACCCGCTCCCACCACGCCGATCGCGATTCCGCCGCCGGCGATCCAGGCGAAGGCCGCCAGCGCCTCGCCCGCGCCGCCGGGTCCGGGGCCGGCCATCAGGGCGAGGCTAAACAGCACCGCCGCCGCGCCGTCGTTGGCAAGGCTCTCGCTCTCGATGATGAGCGCCAGCCGCCCCTTCACGCCGGTCTCCCGCAACAGCGCGATGACCGCGATGGGGTCGGTGGCGGAGATCAGCGCGCCGAAAGCGAAGGCCGGCCGCAGCGGCCAGCCCAGCAGATAGACGAGCCCCGCCGTCACCAGCCCCGCGCACAACAGCACGCCGAGGATCGCTAGCGCCAGGATCGGCGGCGCATCGCGCCTCAGTTCCGCCCACGGCAGGTTGAGCGCCGCCTCGAACAGCAGCGGCGGCAGGATGAGATCGAACACCACCTCATGGGTGAGCGTGAGCCCGACGTCGAGCCGCGACAGCGCGAGCGCCAGCCCCGTGAGCACGAGGCCGACCGTGTAGGGCAGGCGCAGCCGCCGGGCGACGATGGCGACTGTGATCGCCAGTCCCAGCAGCTCTATCGTGCGGGAGATGAGAAGCTCCATGCCGGCCCGATAGCACAGGCGGCGGCGGGCGCTAATCCCGCGCGGCGGTCAGGAAGCGTTCGGGATCGACAGGCTCGCCATCGACGCGCACCTCGTAATGCAGGTGCGGGCCCGTCGAGCGCCCCGTGGAGCCGAGCAGACCGATCGGCTCGCCGGCCTTCACCGTCTGCCCCTCACTCACCAGCACCTGCGCCATATGGCCGAAGCGGGTGACGATACCGTTGCCGTGGTCAATATCGACGGCGTTGCCGTAGCCGCCCATCGGGCCGGCGTGGATCACCCGGCCGATCGCTGTCGCCTTGATCTCGGAGCCATAGGGCTGCACGAGATCGACGCCGGGATGCAGCGCGGGGCGGCCGAGGAAGGGGTCCGGCCGGTAGCCGAAGGGAGAGGACACCGTCAGTTCGCCGCTCAGAGGATAGCGCAGCGGCAGGTGCGGCATCAGCCGGCGCAGCTTGCGGGCCGCGTCAATGTCGCGCACGGTTTCGGCGGCGGCGCGGCCGAAGGCGTCGTCGCCGCTGGCCAGCGGGATATAGGGGCCGCCGACGCCGCCCGGCGCCTCCGGCGGCGCCTTGAGGGTGGCGGGCGAAAGGCCGGTGCGGGCGATGACGGTCTCGAATTTCCGCGTCGCGGCGCGTGCGGCGTAGTCGACGCCGGCGAGCGTCGCGGTCTGCTGGCGCTCGACGCGGTCGAGGGAATAGCTGACCAAGCCGACGCGGGCGTTGGGGTCGAGGGCGGAATCGGTCGCGGCGGCGGCGAGTTCGTCGGCGAGCGCGGCAGAGGAGGGCTGGGCGCGGCTGACAGAGCCGACGCCGCCGTCGAGCGGGCGCGGTTTTGGCGGGTTGAGCGTTGCGGCGGGCGCCATCGGCGCATAGGCGCGCGCGGCGCCGAGATCGGCGCTGGGATCGCTGTCTCCGGCCCCGGCGCCGATCGCCTGGATGGCCGCCAGCGCGCCGCCGCCATGCGCTTTTCGCGGTCTTGCGTCGGCAAGGGCCGTTGCGTCGGCGCCAGCCTCGGCCGCCAGCGCGGCAAGCTCGGCCCCGCGCTGCTCCAGCCGCGCCTGGCGGATGACGAGATCGTGCATTTTGGTCTCGAATGCGTTCTGGTCGAGCAATTGCCGGCTCTTGACGCGGTCGATCTCGGCGCGCGCGTCGGAGAGCCGGGTCTCGTAGTCGGACTGCAACTGCGTCTCGCGGGTCACGACCGTGGCGATGATCTGGTCGTGGAAGGCGATGAACGCGGTGGCGCCGGTCGCCCAGAGCGCCAGCGCTGGAATCGTGGCGAAGGCGGCGGCGGCGATGGCGGGCCGCACGGCGAAAGCGCGCACCTTGTCGCCGCGCGAGACCGTAAGGAAATAATGGGAATTCGGCAATCTCGCGGGCGGAAAACGATCACGAAGGGACATAGGCTGAACGCTCCTGAGCGCGCCCGTCGAACGCGCCCCGACGTCAGTAAGCCTCCATTAGGGTTAACCTTTCGCAAATCCGCGCGCCGCGCGAGGGAAAAGAGTGGCCTCTAAAGCGCGCGGGCGGCGGCCAGCGCCTCCTCGGCGTGGCCGGGAACCTTGACTTTGCGCCAGACCCTGGCGATGCGCCCATCGGGGCCGATGAGGAACGTCGACCGTTCGACGCCCATATATTTGCGACCGTACATGCTCTTCTCGACCCAGACGCCATAGGCTTCGAGCATGGCCTTGTCTTCGTCGGCGGCGAGTTCGAGATCGAGGCCATGCTTGGCCTTGAACTTGGCGTGCGATTTGACGCTGTCGGGCGAGACCCCGAGGATGGCGGTCCCGGCCTTGTCAAAATCCTTTCTCAATCCGTTGAAGGCGATCGCCTCGGCGGTGCAGCCCGAGGTGTCGTCCTTGGGGTAAAAGTATAGAACGAGTTTTTTCCCCAGGAAATTCTTGAGCGATACACGATTCTCAGGGTCAATCTGGAGATCAAATGGCGGCGCTACGTCGCCGACTTCACAAGTTATGCCCATTAAAGCCCTCGTTTGATCCCAATCGCCGCGCAAATCGCCGCAGCCGGCGCGCTGAGATTGACGCACGTGGCGCTTGCGTTCAAGACCTCTATGCCGCGAGGAAGAGGTGCCTCGAATCACCGGCGCGAGACTTTTCGGCGCGAGACTTTTAAGGAGATCGCATCGCGTTGATGGTGGACCCTGATCGCTATGAGCCTGAGGCTCCCTGCGGCGACTATGACGACCTGCAAGCGCCAGCCCTGCGTCGGGCGCGACGCAGGCGGCGGCCAAGGGCGGGCGCGCATATCGCGCTGAGACTGGCGACGATCGTTTTCGCGCTGGCTATCGGCGTCCTCGGCGGCGGCTACATCTATCTTTCCCAGGGGCCGATCAGCCTGGAATCGTTGCGCCCGGCGATCGCCGAAAGCTTGCAGAGCCGTCTGAGACCAGGCTACCGGGTGGCGCTCGGGCCGATTGCGATTTCGCGCGGGGCGCACGGCGTTGGCCTCGGCTTCCGCGGCTTGGCGATTCGCGATTCTTCGGGACGCCTGGTGGTCAGCGCGCCTGGCGGACGCATCGGCCTCGACGCGCTGGCCTTGTTCTCACTGGCGGTGAAGGTGCGCCGCCTCGAACTCGACGGCTTGCAACTGGCGCTGCGGGTCGGCCGCAACGGCGAGCTTTCGCTCTCGGCGGGCGATTCGGAGGCTGTGGCCATTCCGCTTGGCCCCACCCCCGCAACGCCCGCGACCAACAATTTCGGGGCGCTGGTCGCCGGCCTCGCCGAATCGATGGCGGGCGTCGATCAACCGCTCGATCACGTCGCTATCGTCGATGGCAAGCTTACGGTGCTGACCGCCGGGCGCGACCAGCCGGCGGTTTACGACAATCTCCGGCTTTCCTTCGACCGCTCCGGAGCTTCGGCCAGCGCCAGCCTCGCGGCCCACGGCCCGTCCGGGGATTGGCGCGTCGCCGCGCGCGCCGAGGCGGGCAATCCGCGCAAGCTCACGGTTGAGGCGCACGAACTCTCTGTCGACGATTTCCTGCGGCTCGATCCGCATCCGCCGCAGTTCACCTTCAATTCGCCGATCTCCTTCGATTTCGTCGCCGCTGCCTCGCCGTTGGGCGCGCTGACCGCGCTCGACGCCAAATTCCTGGTCGGGGCCGGCCGTTTCGACCCGCACGACCCCGCCGGCGCGCCGCCCATCGCCATCGACGAGGCGACCGGCAAAGTGACGCTGGACGCCAAAGGGCGCTATGCGTTGCAGAACATCGAGGTCCTCGCCGGGGCGACGCATGTTCGCCTCGGCGGCTGGCTCGCGCCTCCGGCGACGGGCGATCTGCTTTGGCGCGCGCATCTGCATAGCGCCGATACTCTGTTCGCCGCGCCGCTTCCCAGCGAGCCGGCCGCCGCGCTCGACAATGTGGACATTGACGCGCATTTCGATCCCTCGACGCAGACCTTCGCCACCGACAAGTTCATCGCGCACGGCCCGCATCTGACGGGCCAGTTCGCCTTCGGGCTGCATCTGGCGGCGGCGGGGCCGGAATTGAAGATGGACCTCCAGGGCCAGGGCTCGCTGCTGGAGGCGCTGCGGCTGTGGCCGAGCTTCGTCAATCCTGACGCGCGGACCTGGTGCGAACAAAATGTCCACGGCGGCGAACTCGCCTCCGGCTCGCTCAAGATCGACTGGAACGCGGCGGCGCTGGCGGCCGTGCTCGCCCGGCAAGCGCCCCCGGCCGATACCGTCAATGGCCATTTCAGCCTGCGCAACGCGGCGGTCGATCTGCTGCCGGGCTTGCCGACGACGGCGGGCCTCGACGCGACGGGCGTCATCACCGGCCGCTATTTCCATGCCGAGGCGCCGCACGGCGTCATGGATCTCGGTCGCGGACGCCGCCTCACCGGAACCGACCTTTCCTTCACCGTGCCCGACACCAAGCCGGTCCCGCGCATGCCGGCCGAAGGCGCCGGCCATGTTTCCGGCGGCGCGGACGCGCTGGCGGAACTTTTGATGCGCGACGCGCTCAAGCGCTATGTCGGCGTCACGCTCGATCCCAACGCGATCAAGGGCCAGTTCGACGGCGACCTCAAGCTCGATATGACGCTAGGCAAGGGCGTGCCGCCGGAAGATCAGAAGTTCCGGGTGACCGGGAACCTCAACGCCCTCGCGATCGACAAGTTTCTCGGCAACGCCAAGCTGGAGCAAGGCGCGCTGGCGGTGGATGCCGATCGCGCGCAGCTCAAGATGACCGGCACGGGCCTCGTTCTCGGCGCGCAGGCCAAGCTCGAAGTGAGCAAGGTCGGCCAGGACGTCGGCGCGCTCACGCTCACCGGCAATCTCGACGAGGCGGCGCGCACCAAGCTCGGCTTCACCGCCGGGCCGCGCCTCAGAGGCCCGGTCGCGCTGAAGCTGAAGGCGCCGCTCGACAAGAGCGGGGCGGAGGTCGAGGTCGATCTCGCCAAGGCGACGCTGGATTCGCTCGGCGGCGCGCCGTGGAAGCCGGCCGGCCGACCCGGCAAGGCGACTTTCCAGCTCAAACCGGCGCCTGATGGCGTGCAGGTCAACAATCTCGTGATTGAAGCCGGCGCGCTCTCAGGGCGAGGGTCGGCCATGTTCGGAATCGAGGGCGCGTTCAAATCCTTGAAACTCGCGCCGTTCCGCATGGGCGCCTCGGACGATCTCAAGCTCGACATCGAAGGCGGCCCGCCGGTCAAGGTTTCGATGCGCGGCGCGCTGCTGGACGCGCGCAGCGTCGTCAAGGCGATTACTTCGCCGGAAACCGGCGGCCCTTCCCAGGATCTCAACATTGACGTGAGGGTCGGCGCCGCGCTCGGCTACAATCGGGAGCGGCTCTCGGGCTTCGCGATGCTCGCGTCCCGTCGCGGCGGCGTGTATTCGGCGCTCGATGCGCGCGGGCGGTTCGGCTCGGCGAAGTTCTCCGCCCGAAGCAGCGATTCCGGGGTCATTCTCATCAGGTCCGAGGACGCGGGCGCGCTCGCGCGCTTCCTCGACGTCTACGGCAAGCTCCAGGGCGGCGTGATCGACCTTTCCGTGCGCGAGAACAGCGAGGGCGCACGCGGCGTCGCGACGATCCGACATTTCGCCATCGACAACGAGCCCTCGCTTCGCCAACTCCAACAGGCGGCGCCGGCGGCCCAGAGTTCAGCGCGCGGCTCCAATTCGGTGTTCGGCGGCGAGTCCTCGCCGCCCGTCAACTTCGAGAAGCTCAGCGCCAATTTCACCCGCGTCGGCGGCCGGCTCGACGTGCGCAACGGCGTCATCGCCAGCGCTTCGTTCGGGTTGACTACTCAGGGCTTCATCGACTTCGTCAAGGACAAGGTCGATTTCAACGGCGTTTTCGTGCCGTTGCAGCAGGTCAACAACATGCTCGGCGGCATTCCCTTGCTGGGCACGCTCTTGAGCGGGGGACGGAACGAGGGCGTGTTCGCCATCAATTACCGGGTGACGGGTCTGGCCAGCAATCCGTCGCTCAACTTCAATCCGCTTTCGGGCTTGACGCCCGGCATATTGCGCAAGATTTTCGGCGCCATCGACGGCACGACGCCCTCGTCCTCCGAGGACGCGCCAGATTCGCCCGCCAGTTCCTATGCGCCGTCTCCGCAAACCCGCTAAAAGGGCGGGGACTTCGCAACCAAGGAGATCGATATGGCCCTCGCACTTCGGGATCAGAGCCTTCTGGAGACCCGAGCCTTCGTGGCCGGTGAATGGGTCGCTGGCGGCTCGCGCTTTGCGGTGAAAAACCCCGCCAACGGCGAAATCGTCGCCGAAGTCGCGGACGTCGGCGTGGATGGCGCCCGCGCGGCCATCGACGCCGCCGAAGCGGCGCGCGGCGCCTGGGCCGCCCGCACGGCCAAGGAGCGCGGCGCGATCCTGAAAACCTGGGCCAAGCTCATGCTCGACAACGCCGACGATCTCGGCCGCATCCTGTGCGCCGAGATGGGCAAGCCGCTGGCGGAGTCGAAAGGCGAAATCGCCTATGGCGCGAGCTTCCTCGACTGGTTCGCCGAGGAGGGCCGGCGCGTTTACGGCGACGTGATCCCCGGCCATCAACCCGACAAGCGCATCATCGTGCTCAAGCAACCCATCGGCGTCGCCGCCTCGATCACGCCCTGGAATTTCCCCAACGCGATGATCGCCCGCAAGGTCGCCCCGGCGCTCGCCGCCGGCTGCGCCTTCGTGGCGAGGCCCTCGGAGCTGACGCCGCTGTCGGCCTTGGCGATGGCCGTGCTCGCCGAGCGCGCGGGCGTGCCGAAAGGCGTGCTCAGCGTGGTGACGACGGCCGAGCCCGCCGCCATCGGCCAGGAATTCTGCGCCAATCCGAAGGTCAAGAAGCTCTCCTTCACCGGCTCGACGCGCGTCGGCGCGCTGCTGATGCGCCAGGCCGCCGACGGCATCAAGAAGCTGTCGCTTGAACTCGGCGGCAACGCGCCGTTCATCGTCTTCGACGACGCCGATCTCGATGCGGCGGTCGAGGGCGCGCTGATCGCCAAATACCGCAACGCCGGCCAGACCTGCGTTTGCGCCAACCGCATCTACGTGCAGCGCGGCGTCCACGACGCTTTTGCCAAAAAGCTGGCGGCGGCGGTGGAGAAGCTGAAAGTCGGCGACGGCATGGGCGAGGGCGTGCAGATCGGCCCGCTCATCAGCCCCAACGCCTTGAACAAGGTCGAGGCGCATGTCGAGGACGCGCTCGCCCAGGGCGCCAAGCTCGTCACCGGCGGCAAGCGCCATCCGGCCGGGGCGCTGTTCTACACGCCAACCGTGCTTTCCGGCGCGACCGCCAAGATGAAGCTGGCGCGCGAGGAGACTTTTGGCCCGCTGGCGCCGATCTTCGCCTTCGACACCGTCGAGGAGGTGATCGCCGCCGCCAACGACACCGACGCCGGGCTCGCCTCCTATTTCTACGCTCGCGATCTCTCGCGCGTGTGGAAGGTGGCGGAGGCGCTGGAATACGGCATGGTGGGCGTCAACACCGGGCTCATCTCCACAGCCGAGGCGCCGTTCGGCGGCGTCAAAACCTCGGGCTTCGGCCGCGAGGGTTCCAAATACGGCATCGACGAATATCTGGCGATCAAATACGTCTGCATGTCTGTCTAGCAGACGGTTCAGACTGCGCGGGCGACGATCACCGTCGGGGCGATCAGCCCGCGCCGCAGCAGATCGAGCGAGTTGGCGGCCTTGTCGCGCGTCGTCGCGCCCATCAGGATGTGTAGGCCGAGCGGAGGCGGGCTCCCCGCGCTTGCGCTCATCCGCTCGAAGAACTGAATGGCGAATTCCCGCCGGCTCAGCGGCTCGGAGGCCTCGAAACCCGCGCTTTGCAGGAGATCGCGATAGGTCTCGGCGCTTTCGACGAAGCTCGTCGCCGGCTCGGAAGCCCAGGGCAGCGGGAAGCTCAATTCGCCCGGCGCCTCGCGCATGACGTCGTAAATCCCCAGTACGCCGCCGGGCGTCAGCACGCGGCGGAATTCGGCGAAAGCAGCCGCCTTGTCGGCGATGTTCATGCCGACATGCATCATATACGCGCCGTCGAACGCCGCATCGTCGAAGGGTAGGCGCAGGGCGCTGCCGTGCCGGTAGCGCACTTTGCCCGCGAGGCCTACGCGCTCCGCGAGCGCCGCGGCGGCGCGCACATAGGCCGGCGTAAGATCGATCCCGGTGACGTCGCATCCCAGCTCCCCGGCGAAATAGCGCGACGCGCCGCCCAGCCCCGCGCCAATGTCGAGCAGGCGCAACCCCGGGGTCGCGCCCATGCGTCGGGCGAAATCGATC
>JAJYDD010000333.1 GCA_021777795.1 Pseudomonadota bacterium
AGGGCAGGAACCAGCGAAAGCCGAAGGTGGTGGGATCGACGCCGGCGCCGCCGAGCCTTCGGGTGATGAGGACGACCTCGCCGTTACTGGCGCCCCAAGCCTCCTCCAGCGACACGTCGCTGGCGACGCGGCTGACGGGATCGACGACGCGCACCCGGCCCTTGGCGGAGCCGACGCCTAGGGCGGAAAAGCCGCCGTCCTTGTTGCGCAGGAGGGCAGGGTAGGGGATGGCGCCGAGCCGTTTGGCGGTGACGCGGTGAAGGATGCGCGATTTCAGGCCGATGAGATTGGCTCCGCGGATCAGATCCTCGGAACTGGCGAAGCGGCCGATCAGCGCAAGCTGATGTTTCAACTGGGCGGGATCGGCCGCGATTCGGTAATAGCCGGCGATCAGCGCCAGCCCCATCAATCCGGAATCGACGGCTGGCGCCGGTGGCGGCGCTGCGGGTCCGGGGGGCGCGACGGTCTCCTGGACAGCGCTTTCACTCATGACGTGGAACCTTGTTGCGGTGTTTGCCTTGACCCCTCATGCAGCCCCGCGCACCGTCCGATCGGGGTCGCCCGGCGCTTTAGGCCGACATTCCTGCCAAACGCCAACTTTTAAAAGAAAACTCTGTTAAATCGATGTGGCGCCTATTACACTATCTTCGCATATCCATAAAGAAGTTCGAACAGGAGCCCGCTACAGCGGCTCGAACTGGCCGCGGAACGTTGTTTCGTGCTCCGCCTCGCGCACCGCCATAGCAGCGCGATCCTTGGCGAGGCTGGCGATCCGCTCGGCCGGCATCGCGTCGTCGAACAGCAGGCCCGAACTCATTTCGAATATATGGGTGAGCGCCTTGCCGGCGATCTTCTGCACCAGCGGCGTGCCCGCCATCGCCGGCTTGCGCTGCGCCTCGATGAGCCAGGGTTTGCCGTCGGCGTCGATCAGCACGTCGAGGCCGAACAGCTTGGCGGGGAAAGCGTGGCGGGGATGGCGGGCCTGGGCGGAAAAAACGCCCTCGGCGTGGACCATGCGCAGGAAGCCGCGCGCCAGGGCCTTCAAGTCTTCGCGCAAGACGCCGACATCGACGCCCTCCGCCTTCAGCCGGTCGAGAAAGGCCGAAAGCGACCATACCGCCCCGACGTTCTCCTCCTCGGCCTTCTGGCTGACGACGAGCTTGGGATGGTCCTTGTGCAGCGCAGTGTTGGTGATGTGGGCGTGGACGTCGGCAAGTCCCGCCTCGCTGATGTCGTAGGGCTCGGGGGCGAAGCGCACGATGCCCTCGGCGTTGAGATAGGCGCGGAACGGATCGAGCGACGTCACCACCCCGTGCAGGCGGACATGGCCCTTGCGGCCGTCGACCAGATAGGGGTTTTCGACATAGCGCTGGACGACGACGTCCGGCTTTTCGCCGAGCGCGCGCGCATCGCGCGAGATCGTCATGTTCTGGCCGCCGGTGCCGCGGCGCGGCTTGGCGATGTAGAGCACGCCGGGGGTCTTGTCGGCATAGGCCGCCAGCGCCTCGCGGTCCTCCGGCATAAGGAAGGTCGCGGGGTGGCGCGGCGACCACGGCTTGTCCAAGGTGCGCCGCAACGCCAGCCCCAGTTCCGCCTTGCTGGCGAATTGCGTCCAGCCGGGATGGTCGATGGAATTGTCGCGTTCGGCGATGAGGCCGGCGATGCGCAGGGGATCGAGGCGGTAGAGGTTGATGAGTTCGCTCAAGATGCGGTCGGCGGCGAGAGGCCGGCCGGCGTCGCGCAGAACCATCGCCAGCCCGCGCAGCGCGTGCGGAACCTCCAAATTGTCGCGCTTGAGCTTGGCGAACAGATCGGAATAGACCTTGATCGCCTCGCCGAGCCGCCCCAGCCGATGCAGCAGTAGGCCCATCATCGCCTGCGAATGCTCGTTGGCCTGTTGGGCGTTCGCGTCGCGGAAGATGGTCAGCGCCGCCTCGTAATCGCCCATAGCGGTGGCGCACAGGCCCATTTGGTGGCGGATGGCGATATTCTTGGGGTCTAGCGCCTGGGCGATGCGGTAATGTTCGAGCGCCGGTCCGGCCTCCAGGCTGCGCAGATAGGATTGCGCCAGCAGCGCCCGCGCCTCGACCGAATTCGGCAAGCGTTCGACGAGATCGTGCAGCAGCGGCCGGGCGACCCATTGATCGCGCTCGATGACCTGGCGCAAATCGTCGATCAGCGTGGCCATAAGCGCGGACTTCCCCTGGCAAAAAATTTACGCGCCCCAAACGTAGGGCGCAAAACTGGCGGGAAGATTGCGCGGCGGCGGCCCCACTCGTCAATGGGGCCGAAAGGCCTAGTGGCAGTCTCAGACCGCCAGATGGCGGAACATGACCGCGCGCGCCTCGTCGTCCATCGTCGCCTTGAAGGCGAACTTGTCCTTCAGCGCGATGGCGCGCGCCGCCGCCGGACGGGCGGAAATCTCGTCGAACCAGCGTTTGAGGTTGGGGAAACGCGCCCAGGCGTCGTCGCCGAGGATGAACGGGATCATGCGCGCCCAGCCCCAGGCGTCCATATCGACGATGGTGTAGGCCTCGCCCAGGATATAGCGGCGACCGTCGAGCCGCTTGTCGAGGATCTCGAAATGGCGGCCACATTCGAACTGGTAGCGCTTGTGAGCGTATTCGACCCCTTCGGGCGCGAAATGCTTGAAATGTACGGCTTGACCCGAGAACGGACCAACGCCCGTCGCCACGAACATCAGCCACGACAAAAGCTCGCCGCGCGCCTTGTCGCCCGCCGGCGGCAGGAACTTAGCCGTCTTTTCGGCGAGATAAAGCAGGATGGCGTTGGAATCGAAAACCACCGCGTCGCCATCGACCAGGGCCGGCACCTTGCCGTTGGGATTGACGGCGAGATAGGCCGGCGCGAACTGATCGCCCTTGCGGGTGTCGATTGCGACCGGCTCGTAGTCGAGGCCCGCCTCTTCGAGGAATAGCGCGACCTTGGTCGGGTTGGGCGACCCGTTGAAATAGAACTTCATACCGCTCCCCTGCGTCGCCGCCCCTCTTTTCCTGGCGGCTCAATGGGCTTAGATAACCGCTCTTCGCAGAACGCAAGCGCCCGGATGGGGCGCCGGAGCAGGTAATGGCCAAGCCGCGCACGCTGTACGATAAAATCTGGGACGATCACGTTATCGAGACGCAGGGCGGCGCGAGCCTCATTTACATCGACCGCCACCTCGTCCACGAGGTGACGAGCCCGCAGGCCTTCGAGGGGCTGCGCATGACCGGCCGCAAGGTGCGCGCGCCGGAAAAGACCCTCGCCGTCGTCGATCACAACATCCAGACCACCGACCGGCGCGGCGGCATCGCCGATCCCGAGAGCCGCCAGCAGGTCGAGGCGCTGGCTAAGAACGCGGCCGAGTTCGGCATTGAATATTACGACGAATTCGACCGCCGCCAAGGCGTGGTCCACATCATCGGGCCGGAGCAGGGCTTCACCTTGCCGGGTACGACGATCGTGTGCGGCGACAGCCACACCTCGACGCATGGCGCCTTCGGCGCGCTGGCGCACGGCATCGGCACTTCCGAGGTCGAGCATGTGCTGGCGACGCAGACGCTGATCCAGGCCAAGGCCAAGAATATGCGCGTCGTCGTCGACGGCGACCTGCCGCCCGGCGTCACCGCCAAGGACATCATCCTGGCCATCATCGGCAAGATCGGCACGGCGGGCGGCACCGGCCATGTCATCGAATACGCGGGCTCGGCCATCGAGGCGCTGTCGATGGAAGGCCGCATGACGGTGTGCAACATGTCGATCGAGGGCGGCGCCCGCGCGGGCATGGTCGCGCCCGACGCGAAAACTTACGCCTATCTCGAAGGCCGGCCGAAATCGCCCAAGGGGGCCTTGTGGGATCAGGCGCGGCGCTATTGGGACAGCCTGCGGACCGACGAGGGGGCAGAATTCGACGAGATCGTCCGTCTCGACGCCGCCAGCCTGCCGCCGATCGTCTCCTGGGGCACCAGCCCGCAGGACGTCGCCAGCATCGAGGGCGTGGTGCCGCGCGTCGAGGACGGCGCCACTGAGGCCAAGCGCGCCTCGATCAAGCGCGCGCTGGAGTACATGGGCCTGCATGGCGGCGAGAAGATCGCTGATCTCTCCATCGACCGGGTGTTCATCGGCTCCTGCACCAATGGCCGCATCGAGGATCTGCGCGCCGCCGCCAAGATCGTCGAGGGCCGCAAGGTTGCGAGCCGTGTCAACGCGATGGTCGTGCCGGGCTCGGGGCTGGTCAAGGAACAGGCCGAGGCCGAGGGGCTGGACAAAGTGTTCCTGGCCGCCGGCTTCGAATGGCGCGAGCCCGGCTGCTCGATGTGCCTGGCGATGAACCCCGACAAGCTGGAGCCCGGCGAGCGCTGCGCCTCGACCTCGAACCGCAATTTCGAGGGCCGGCAGGGCTACAAGGGCCGCACGCATCTGGTGTCGCCGGCGATGGCGGCCGCAGCGGCGATCGCGGGGCGCTTCGTGGATGTGCGCGCCTGGGGGGCGTGAGGCTGTCGGCGCCCGGCTGTAAGCATAGACTTGGGCGTCGGCTTTCGCGAAAGCGCGGCGGCCTGCGCGCCGCGCTGATTTGAACCGGGGCGGCATGACGGACGCCTCCAAAATCATCCACCGCCGCACGCCGGAATCGGCGGCGATGCTGGCCAATGTCAGACGGGCGATGGCGATCACCGCCGCGCTCAACCGGCTGACCTTCGATGACGCTGCCGCCATCCGCGCCCTGTTCAGCCAACTCATCGGCCGGCCCGTCGATGACGGCTTCATGCTGATACCGCCGTTCTACACCGCCGGCGGCGACGAAATCCGCCTCGGGCGCAATGTCTTCATCAACCAGAACTGCACGTTCTACGATCTCGGCGGCCTCGACATCGGCGACGACGCGATGATTAGCCCCAATGTCAGCCTCATCACCGCCGGCCATCCGCTCGACCCCGCTGAGCGGCGCGCCGTCACCACCGGCAAGCCGATCGTCATCGGCCGCAATGTGTGGATCGCGACCGGCGCCATCGTACTCGGCGGGGTGACGATCGGCGACAATGCGGTGGTGGCGGCGGGCTCGG
>JAJYDD010000334.1 GCA_021777795.1 Pseudomonadota bacterium
GGAAATCGCCGAGCGCCGCCCCGGCGCCGATATTCCGCAGACCGAGGAAGTGCGTCGCTTCTTCCGGCTGTTCACGCTGATCTGGGCCGGCTATTTCTTCGTCAAGGCGGCGGGCTTTCTCTATCTCGCCGCGAGCTTTCCGCTGACGCAGGCGCTGGCCCTGCGCTCGGTTCTGGGCGCGCTGAGCCTTATCGTGATGATCGCGCTCAGCGTCTCGCAGGGGCGACGGCTGTTCACGCTGTTCCAGCGCCTAGGCTGGCTCGGCGCCCCGTCGGCGCCGTGATGTTCGGCGGCGTAGGGAACAGGCGCCCTACGGCGTTCGCGAAACGTTGCCGCCGTCGGCTAGTGTCGGTATTGCTGGATGCGCGTGGTGCGCAGGCCCGCTAGGCCGAACTGGTCGATGGAGACCTGCCAGCTCAGGAATTCGTCGACGGTCAGCGTGTAGCGGGCGCAGGCTTCTTCCAGCGACAGCAGGCCGCCGCGCACCGCCGCCACCACTTCCGCCTTGCGCCGGATCACCCAGCGCTTGGTCGAAGGCGGCGGAAGATCGGCGATCGTCAACGGACTCCCGTCGGGACCGATGACGTATTTGACCCTTGGCCGCAGCGCATCACTCATCTAACTCTCACACGCAAACGCAACCCTATTTTGCTGAAAGTAAGGGCTTCCGCTTAAAATTTGGCTAAGCCGAAATGTCGATTTCGCAGCGTCTTGCTGGTCGGGCTTCGCCAAGAGGTGGCGGGGGCGGCCGAAATGCTCTATTCCCACTTGCGCGCCGGCCTGCCGCCTCCCAGATCGGCTGCGCCCATTTCGAGATCGCAGATGTCCCTCGCCGCCGCGCTAGAGCGCCCGAAAGTCAATTCCCTCGGCCTGCCGAAGGCGCCGCAGCAGACGCGCGTGGTCGTGGCGATGTCGGGCGGCGTCGATTCCAGCGTCGTCGCCGGGCTGCTCGCGCGCGAGGGCTATGATGTCGTCGGCCTCACCATGCAGCTTTACGACCACGGCGCGGCGGTGCATCGCAAGGGCGCCTGCTGCGCGGGGCAGGATATCCACGACGCGCGCGACGTCGCCGCAAGGCTCGGCGTGCCGCATTACGTGTTGGATTATGAGGCGCGGTTTCGCGAGAAGGTGATCGAGCCCTTCGCCCGCGCCTATGTCGCCGGAGAGACGCCGATCCCCTGCGTCGCCTGCAACCAGCATATGAAGTTCGTCGATCTGTTCGCGGCCGCCGACGATCTCGGCGCCGATGTGCTCGCCACCGGCCATTACGTCGCCAGCCGCGACGACGGCGCGGGCGGGCGCGCGCTCTATCGCGCCGCCGATCCCGAGCGCGATCAGAGCTATTTCCTGTTCGCCACCACCGCCGAGCAGCTGGCCCGGCTGCGCTTTCCCCTCGGCGGCTTGCAGAAACCGGAGGTGCGCGCGCTCGCCCGCGAACTCGGCCTTTCGATCGCCGAGAAGCCCGACAGCCAGGATATCTGCTTCGTGCCGACCGGCCATTACAGCGCGATGATCGAGCGGCTGATGCCCGGCGCCGCCGAGCCCGGCGAGATCGTCCATATCGACGGCCGCGCGCTCGGCCGCCACGAGGGCATCCTGCATTACACCATCGGCCAGCGCCGCGGCCTCGGCGTCGCCGCCGGCGAGCCGCTCTATGTCGTGGCGCTCGATGCAGCCCGCGCGCGCGTGATCGTCGGCCCGCGCGAGGCTTTGGCGACGCCCTTCGCACAGTTGCGCGATTTCAACTGGATCGGCCCTGGCCGGCTCGATGAAATCCCGCACAAGGGCCTCAAGGTCGGGGCGCGGGTGCGCTCGACCCGGCCGCCGGCGCCGGCGGTGCTGTTCGCCGATGGCCATGTCGCCTTCGCCGAGCCGGAATCCGGCGTCTCGCCGGGGCAGGCCTGCGTGCTTTACGATTCCACTGAGCCGCGCGCGCGGGTGCTGGGCGGCGGCTTCATCACCGCGCGGGCGCCGGGCTAAGGCAAATGGCGCCGCTCGACGAGGAGGCGGCCTTCGGCGCGCCGCCGAAACAGCCGGCGACTCACGTCATCGGCGAGAATGTCGACGCGCTTTCCGCTCCGGAGCTTGCCGAGCGGATCGACCTGTGCCGGCGCGAGATCGCGCGGCTGGAGGCGGCCAAGGCGGCGCGCGAGGCGACCCGCGCTGCCGCGGACGCCTTGTTCAAGCGCTGAGCGTGCCATTTTGGGGCAGTCGCGGCGCCATTAACCTTTCGTTAACGACTGCCGGTTACTATGAATTTGCTGATCGGAATTTTGATAGGGCTTTCCGTTCCGATTACGCCTCCCTAGCTCCCTTTGGGCCGCCGAAAGGCGGCTCTTTTTGCGTTTGTCGGCGGCTTGAGCCGGCGTTATCCTTAACAATAAGCAAATGCGCCGCCGCCGCCCCGGCGGCGTTATGCTTGCGACGTTCTCGCCGGACGGGGACGCGGCGCCAAATCGGTACAGTTTCGGCGGTTTTCGCGGCTCGATGCGGCTCGAGGAGTTGAGTTAATGAGCGTTTGCAGCGAATTTTCCAATAACGGGACGAAGGACGAGGCGGTGTCCTTCGTCCAGCGACACACCAATTCCGAAGCCTTCCGGACGCTGTTCCGCGAGGGCATGACGCTTGTGGAGGAGAGCGCGAGCTATCTCGACGGTCCCGGCCGCGTCGCCTCCCGGGCGCTGCGCCGTCCGGTCGCGCTCGCCTACGCCACCGAGAGCATGCGCCTGACCACCCGACTCATGCAGATCGCCTCCTGGCTGCTGCTGCGTCGCGCCGTCACCGAGGGCGAGATCACGCCCGCCCAGGCGTTGACCGAGCGCCATCGCGTGCGTCTCACCCGGCAAGACCTGTCATGCGACGCCGCCATGCTCGCGGAACTGCCGGCCGAATTCGTCGCGCTGACCGAGCGCTCGCTGCGCCTGCAATCGCGCGTGCTGCATCTGGACGGGGCTACGCCGATGCGCGCCGCTTCGCCCGTGGTCTCCCTGCCTCCGCTGGCGGCGCAATTCGCCCGCGTCGAGGCGGCCTTTCGCGGCGCATGAGTCGGCGGCGGCGCCCCGATTTGGCCGCAAGCCGGCGATAGCCCGCCACCATGTCCGATGCGCGCCTTTATCTCCTCACCCCCGCGCTGAGCGCGGCCGATCTGGCGGCCTTCGCGCCGCGCTTGGCCGAGGCGCTCGGCGCCGGCGACGTGGCCAGCGTCTTGGTGCGCCTCGCGCCGGGCACGGAGGCGCGACGCATCGTCGGCGCGTTGCTGGAAATCACCGCCGCGCACGATGTGGCGCTGCTGATCGAGCATGATGCGCGCCTCGCCGCGCGGCTCGGGGCCGATGGCGTGCATGTCGACGCCGATCAAGTCGCCGAGGCGGTCGAGAGCCTGAAGTCGCAGCGCATCGTCGGCGCCGGCGGCCTCAAGCTGCGCGACGACGCGATGGGCGCCGGCGAGGCGGGCGCGGATTACGTGATGTTCGGCGAGCCCGGCCTCTCGCCCTCGTTCGAGGCGACGCTGGAGCGGGTGGGCTGGTGGGCGGAGATATTCGAGGCCCCCTGCGTCGCCTATGCCGCCCACCTCGACGAGGTCGCGCCGCTGGTCGCCGCGGGCGCGGATTTCATCGCCCTTGGGGATGCGGTATGGGAGGCGGCGAGCGCGGCCGAGGCGGTGCGCGCGGCGACGCAGCTTCTGGCGAGGCGGCCATGAGACTTATCGCAGCCGCGCTGGCGGCGCTGGCGGCGACGACCGGCGCGGCTTTCGGCTTTGACCCCAGTTCGCCGATGTTCGAGGAGCCGTCGCCGCGTCAGGTTGGCCCCGATTCGCCGTTGAAGCCGAAGCCCGGCGATCCCCCCGGCGACATCGCCTTCGGCGCCTATCAGCGCGGCTATTACATCACCGCCCTGCGCGAGGCCGAGAAGCGCCTCGCCGCCAACGAGAAAGACGCCGCGGCGATGACGCTGATCGGCGAGATCTATCACGACGGCTTCGCCATCAAGCGCGACGACGCCGAAGCCGCGCGCTGGTGGAAGCTCGGCGCCTCTTTCGGCGATGCGCAGGCGGCCTATGAATATGGCGTCGGGCTGCTGGCGGGAACCGGCGTCAAGGCCGACAAGGATGCGGCGCGCCAAGCGTTTCTCCAGGCGGCGGGGCAGGGCAATCTCGGCGCGCTCTACAATCTCGGCATCCTGGCCTTGCAGGGCGTGCCCGGCGGCAAGCCGGATTTCGCCGCCGCCGCCGATTATTTTCGTCGCGGCGCGGAGGGCGGCGACGGCAATTCCGCCTATTCCTACGGGGTTCTGCTGCGCGAGGGCAAAGGCGTGGCGCTCGACACCGACAAGGCCGCCGAGTGGCTGAAGCGCGCGGCCGATGAGGGCATTATCGCCGGCCAGGTCGAATACGCCATCATGCTGTTCAATGGCGTGGGCGTGATGAAGGACGAGGCGGCCGCCGCGAAAATCTTCCGCCTCGCCGCCGCGCGCCGCAACCCCATCGCGCAGAACCGGCTCGCGCATCTCTATGTCACCGGGCGCGGCGTGCCAAAGGATATGGTGCGCGCGGCGCTATGGAGCGGGCTCGCCCGCGCCGCCGGGCTCAAGGACGACAAGCTCGACAAGGCCATCGGCAAACTGTCGCCGCAGCAGGTGGATCAAGTCAACGAACTGGCGCGGAAGGAAGCCGAGTTCTGAGCGGGCTCACGCCGAACGTTCGGCGGGCGCGAGATCGGCCACCGTCAGCGCCGCGCCGCGCCATTCGAAGCGGTCGCTCGCCAACCCCTGCACCCACAGCCACGGCAGCATGAGGTCGCGCGCGATCGCCGCCGGCAGGAACCAGAGGCCGAGCGGCCAACCCGCGCCCGCCGTCAGCGCCGCCTCCGCGCCATACCAAACGGCCGCCGCGATCAGCGCGCCCATCGCCGGCGAGGCCCCGAATTGCGACGCTGCGAGCGCGGCGGCGATGACGGCGACGAGGCTCGTCGTCAGCAATTCCGGCAGGAAATAGGGCGCGAAGGTCGCCCGGCGCAGCCGCGCCCAGCGCACTTGGCGCCGCCACACCTCGCCGAG
>JAJYDD010000009.1 GCA_021777795.1 Pseudomonadota bacterium
GCGGTGCGCGAGGACGCCGAGCGGCTGCGCGAGCGGCTGCGGCTGTCGAACGCCGAGGGCGAGCGGCTGGAGGGCGCCGCGCGCGGGCTCGAAGGGCTGCATGGCGTCGGGGCGCCGCCGTCGCTCGGCGATTTGCGGGTGCTGCTGTTCGCGCGCGGGGCGCGCGGCGCCATCGACGCGACGAGCCTCGCCCATGCCGAGAGCGCGGCGCCGGCGGCGGATGCGCGCTGGCTGTCGGCCTATCGCTTCCTGGCGGACACGCCGCCGCCGCAACTGCCGTTCTCCGGCGCCGATATTGTCGCGCGCGGCGTTCCGCCGGGGCGCGGCGTCGGGGCGGCGCTGAAGACATTGCAGGCCAACTGGATCCGCGCCGGCTTTCCGCGCGAGCCCGAGACCCTGGCGCGGCTGCTCGCCGAAGCGATCGCGCAGTCATGAAAGACTTGCGCCGGGCGATGCGCGGGTGATATGCGCGCGGTTCGTGGAGGGGTGGCCGAGTGGCTGAAGGCGCACGCCTGGAAAGTGTGTATGCGGGAAACCGTATCGCGGGTTCGAATCCCGCCTCCTCCGCCACGAAATAAATCATTGATATGACTGCGGTTTTTGCCCGTTGCCAATCAAAGTTCGGTCTGTAATTCAAAAGGCTTGGGGAGAGCTTCGGCTCAGGCGAATCCCAACGCCCTGCGCTGTTCCGTCCAAGCGAGCGGCTGGCGAGCGTCGGCCATCAATGCGAGCCAGCCCTCGAGCTTCCGGCTTCGCAAGCCTCTCGTTGCGCATCAAGCGAGTTGAACTCCTGTTTGCAGAGCGACAATCGCGGTGGCCGCTAATCGACAATTAAGCTGACCAAATCGGGCGTGCGTCGAGTAGCGAGGAGACAGCTTCACGCCTAATTGTCGTTTGGCGATGGGGTGACGTGGCGACAATTACGTTAGTTGCCGCTGGTTGTTTGTGGTACTGTAATCGCCGAGGGAATTCGAGGCGCTGAAAGATCGGAATTGACGAGATTTGAATCCCGCCGCACCCGCATTCGACTCCTCACCCCATCTCCACCGCCATCGCCGTCGCTTCGCCGCCGCCGATGCACAGCGACGCCACGCCGCGCTTGGCGCCGCGCGCCTTCATCGCCGCCAGCAGCGTGACCAGAATCCGCGCCCCCGAGGCGCCGATGGGGTGGCCGAGCGCACAGGCGCCGCCGTTGACGTTGACCTTGTCGGCGGGCAGATCGAGATCGCGCATCGCCGCCATCGTCACCACTGCGAACGCCTCGTTGATCTCGTAGAGATCGACGTCGGCCGCCCGCCAGCCGGTCTTCTCGAACAGCCGCTTCATCGCCCCGATCGGCGCGGTCGGGAATTTGCCGGGCTCGGCGGCGTAGGTCGTATGGGCGACGATGCGCGCCAGCACGTCGAGCCCGCGCTTGTCGGCGACGCTCGCCCGCGTGAGGATCAAAGCGGCGGCGCCGTCGGAGATCGAGGAGGAATTGGCCGCTGTCACCGTGCCGCCGTCGCGGAAGGCGGGCTTCAGATTCGGGATCTTGTCGGGCCGCGCTTTCGGCGGCTGCTCGTCAGTGGCGACGACGCCCGCCTTCGCCGTCACCGGCGCGATCTCGGCGGCGAAGTGGCCGTCGCGGATGGCGCGGTTGGCGCGCTCCAGCGAAGTCAGCGCAAAGGCGTCCTGCGCCTCGCGGGTGAACTGATAGTCGCGCGCGCAATCCTCGGCGAATGTCCCCATCAGACGGCCCTTGTCGTAGGCGTCCTCCAGCCCGTCGAGGAACATGGAATCGAGCACCCGGCCGTGGCCCATGCGATAGCCCGAGCGCGCCCGCTCCAGCAGATAGGGCGCATTGCTCATGCTCTCCATGCCGCCGGCGATGACGATGTCGGCGCTCCCCGCCGCCAGCAGATCGTGGGCGAACATCGCCGCCTTCATGCCGGATCCGCACATCTTGTTGACGGTGGTGGCGCCGACGCTCATCGGCACGCCGGCGCCGAGGCTGGCCTGGCGCGCCGGGGCCTGTCCCTGGCCCGCCGGCAGCACGCAGCCCATGACGACTTCCTGCGTGTCCTCGCCCGTCAGCCCCGCGCGCTCCAGGGCGGCGGCGATGGCGACCGCGCCGAGTTTGGGCGCCGCCACATCCTTGAAGTCGCCGAGAAAGCCGCCCATCGGGGTGCGCGCCGCGCCGACGATGACAACCGGGTCCATGTCCGCTCCTTGAGGTTTCCGCCCGGCATTATACGGCGCGGACGCGCGCACGGCAAAAAGCGCGCGAGGAAGCCCCGCGCGCTTTGGAAATTCCGGCGTGAAAGCTGGCTTCAGGCCGCCTGAGCGGTCTCAGCCTGCTTCTTGGCGATGTCGCGCTTGATGGCGAGGGCGTCGATCGACAGTTCGGCGTCGCTGGCCTTCAACAGGAAGGCGTCGAGGCCGCCGCGATGCTCGACCGAGCGCAGGGCCGCCGCAGCGACGCGCAGCTTGAAGCCCTTGCCGAGCGTGTCGGAAAGCAGCGTCACCTGGCACAGGTTGGGCAGGAAGCGCGTGCGCGTCTTGCGGTTGGAATGGCTGACTTTATTGCCAGACTGGACGGCTTTTCCCGTCAGTTCGCAGCGGCGCGACATGGATGTTACCTCAAAACGGATCGCCAGGAGTGACGGGGCGCGGTAATAGAAAACCTGCCGCCGCTTGCCCCCTGGCGTTTAGGGTTGCGGCTCTATAGGGGAGGGGGCGCGAAGCGTCAAGCGGAGGCGGGCGATGGAGATTGTGGGAGATACGGCCGTTATGCGGCTCGATGCCCTGCGCGAGGCGCTCGCCCGGCGCGCCCGCGATTGCGGGCGCGATCCCGAGCATATCACGCTGGTCGCCGTCTCCAAGACCTTCGACGCCGAGGCGGTGTGGCCGACCTTGCGCGACGCCGGCCAGCGCGTGTTCGGCGAGAATCGCGTGCAGGAGGCGATGGTCAAATGGGCGGATCTTCGCGCCCGCGCGGCTGATCGCGGGCAGAGCGTCGAGTTGCACCTCATCGGGCCCTTGCAAAGCAACAAAGCGCGCGAGGCGGTCGAGACCTTCGACGTTATCGAGACCGTGGACCGCGAGAAAATCGCCGCCGCGCTGGCCGAGGCGATGGCCAAGACCGGCCGCAAGCCGCGCCTGTTCGTCGAGATCAACACCGGCGCCGAGCCGCAGAAGGCCGGCGTCCTGCCGCAGGAGGCCGACGCCTTCCTGCGCCGCTGCCGCGAGACCCACGGCCTCGCCATCGAGGGCCTGATGTGCATCCCGCCCGCCGACGAACTCGCCTCGCCGCATTTCGCGCTGACGGCCGAGATCGCGCGCCGCAACGGAATCGCGGGCCTGTCGATGGGCATGAGCGGCGATTGGCCGCTGGCGGTGCAATTGGGCGCCACTCACATCCGCGTGGGCTCCGCGATCTTCGGGACGCGGCCGAAGGGATAACCCCGCGCGATGCGCCGTTGTGGCGCGTCGGCGCCCTCAGTTCGACAAGTTCGCCATACTTGCGAAGGCTTCGCGCCCGAATTGATTCATCCGGCGTTCAAGAGGAAACACATAACCTGCGGAGTAGATCAGCGCCTCTGAGGATATTCCTATGACGCCGGCAGCGGACAGAAGCGGAGGAATCCGATGCTGACTTCGACCCACCGGCTTGTACGCATTTGCATGCTGACTGGCGCCGGCCTTCGCGACGGCGATCTTGGCGCCGGGGCCCGCCGCAGCGCAGGTCGCCTTCGGCGTCAGCGTCAACGTCATGCCGCCGGCGCTGCCCGCTTACGCCCAGCCGCCGCTTCCCGGTCCCGGCTACATCTGGACCCCCGGCTATTGGGGATGGGCCAACGGCGCCTATCTCTTCCACGGCGGTTATCGGGGGCCGACGGTCGGCTTCTACGGCGGAGTCAATTACGGCTTCGGCTATGCGGGCGCCGGCTTTTTCGGCGGCCAATGGCGCGGCGGCCAGTATTTCTACAACTCGTCCGTCAATAACGTGCGCAACGTCAACGTGACGAACGTCTACAACCGGACTGTCGTCGTCAATCAGAATGGGCCGCGCGCGAGCTTCAACGGCGGCCCCAACGGCATCGCCGCCAGGCCGACGCCCGCGCAACTGGCGGCCGCGCACGCGCCGCATGTCGCGCCCACCCCCGCACAGATCCAGCACGTCAACCTCGCCAGGGCCGACCCGCAATCGCGATTCTCCGCCAACCACGGCGCGCCGCCGCACCCGGCTTTGGCGCGGCCGATCGGCCCAGGCGGCGGCCATCCCGGCGCGCCTGGGGCAGGCGGGCATCCCGGCGTCGGGCCGGGCGCCGGCTTTCCCGCGGCAGCTACGCCTCGCGGCGGGACGCGCCCGGGCCACATGGGTCCGGGGCCAATGATGGCGCGTCGGCCGCCGCCTCGCATGGCGATGACGCGTCCCGGTTTCCGTCCTGGACCCCGCCCCGGCGGTTGCCGCGGCCCGCGTTGCCGCTGAGCGCATCGGTCGGCGGCGTCACGCGCGACGCCAGCCGCGCGGCGAGACGCCGAAGGCGGCGCGGAAATGCGCGTTGAAAGTCGAGAGATCGCCGAAGCCTTCCGCGTAGGCGATCTCGGAAATTGGCCGCGCGCTGGCCGCGATGGCGGCGGCCGCGCGCCGCAGCCTTATTCCGAGCAGATATTTGTAGGGCGTGACGCCGGTGACGGCGGCGAACACGCGCAAGAGATGAAACTTGCTGAGGCCGGCGTGGCGGGCGAGCCCGTCCAGGCTCAGCGCCTCGCCGGAGGCGCGCTCCATCAGCCGCAGCAACTCAGCGACCCGCGCGCGGTCGCGCGCCGCGACTTCGCGTCGGCGCGGCGGCGGACGGCCGGCGGAGGTGATCGCCAGCGGGATCAGCGCCGCCAGTTCCTCGCGCGCCATCGGCGCCGCATCGGCGCAGGCCGCGATCCGCGCGCCCAGGCCGAGCAGCGCGGGCAGCGGCGGCATCGCGGCGACGTCGAACGCAAAGCCCAGCCGGCCGGTTCCGGCGTGGGCGAGTTCGTCGAAATAGGCCTCGTCGTAGTTGAAGGACACGCAGTGGTCGCCGCGAAAGTGATCGTGGCCGCATTCGTAGCAGCGCCCCGGCGCGCCGAGCAGGAAGGCGCCGGGATAGAGCAGGCTGTCGCCGGCCTGCGTGCGATAGCGGAACGACCCGGCGAGCACGAAGGCGATGGAGACGCCGACGTGACGCTCCTCGAAGGCGCGATTCTGTGGCCCGGCGTCGCAGACGAATTCCGCCGCGCTCCAGCCTTCGCCGCGCCCCAGAAACCGCACCTGCGGCGGATTGGCGGCCTCCATTACGCGCCTCGCATCTATGCGCCTCGCATCGCAATTTTCCCCAAGCGCTTTCACGCCGACGGCGGCATGAGAGGCGGGCAGGCCGGGCGCCTGCCAATGGGAGATAAGCCATGCTCGACCATGTTTCCATCGGCGTCAAAGATGTCTCGCGCGCAAAAGCGTTCTACGATGCGGCGCTGGCGCCGCTCGGCGTGAGCGCGAAATATGCGCAAGGCGGATCGCTCGGCTACGGCGACGCCGCAATCTTCTTCTGGGTCAGCCAGGCCGAGGCGCCCGCGCCTGCCGACCCGCAATCCGGCTTGCATTTCTGCTTTGCGGCGCCGAGCCGGGCGAGCGTCGACGCCTTCCACGCCGCCGCGCTGAAGGCCGGAGGGCGCGACAACGGCGCGCCTGGCCTGCGCCCCGATTACGGCGCGGCCTATTACGCCGCTTTCGTCGTCGATCCCGACGGCTACCGCATCGAGGCCTATTGCGCAGGCGAGGCCTGACGATGGCGAGCCTCGTCAAACGCATCGGCGTGCGCGCCAGCGCGCAGGCGGCCTGGGACGCCGTGAGCGACATCGGCGCGCTGCCGACGCGGCTGGTCCCCGGCTTCGTGATCGACACCAAGCTCGAACCCGGCGCGCGCGCCGTCACCTTCGCCAATGGCGTCACTGTCCGTGAGCCGATCGTGGCGCTCGACGAGGCCGAGCGCCGCCTGGTGTGGACCGCGGAAGCGGCGCGGACGCGCCACTATAACGCCGCCGTACAGGTTTTCGCGCAAGGCGACGGCGCCATGATCGTCTGGACCGCCGATTTCCTCCCCGACGAGGCCGGCGAGGCGATCGACGCCGCGATGACGGCCGGCGCCGCCGCGATGAAGGCGGCGCTGGACAAGCTCTGAGCGACCCCGCGCTGGCGCTTGACAGTTTTCGCGAGGCGTGAAAAAAAACAGAACAAGAAAAAATTTTCACGTCCGCGAAAGCGCAACGTCAGGGAGGTTCGCTTGGATATGGCTGTCGCTCGCGGCGCCTTTGATGACGAAGCTGACCTTTGCGTGCGCGCCGCCTGGCTGCATTACGGCGCGGGGCTCACTCAGGGCGAGGTCGCCGCGCGGCTCGGTGTTCCCAACGTCAAAGCCCATCGCCTGATCGCGCGCGCCAATAAGCTCGGCCTCGTGCGCATTTCCATCGACGGCCCCATCGCCGCTTGCGTCGCCTTGGAAGAACGGCTCAGCGCGAAATTCGGCCTCGGCTTCTGCCAGGTGGCGCCCGATCTCGACGACGAGCCTTTGCCTTTGCGCACGTTGTCGCTGATCGGCTCGCGCTATCTCAGCAACGCCCTCCTCAGCGGCGAACACGCCGTCATCGGTTTCGGCCACGGCCGCACGCTGGCGGCCTGCGCTGCCGCGCTGCCGCGCATCAGCGTGCCCGGCGTAAAGTTGGTCTCGCTGCTCGGCGGGCTGACGCGGCGCTTCTCGACCACGCCTTTCGACGTCATCCACCGCCTCGTCGAGCGCACCAACGCCGAGGCCTATGTGTTGCCTTTGCCATTCTACGCCAACACGATCGAGGATCGCGCGGTGCTGCTCGATCAGCGCGGCGTGCGCCCGGTGGTCGAGATGGGCATCGGGGCGACGTTGCGGCTCGTCGGAATCGGCACGATGGAGGCCGACGCCTCGATGCTGCAAACCGGCATGGTCGAGCGCGAGGAATTCGAGGAGGCGCGGCGCGCCGGCGGCGTCGGCGAAGTCCTCGGCCATATTTTCTCGGCGCGCGGCGTGCGGGTCGAGACCGAGCTTTCCGCGCGCACGCTGTCGATGCCGGCCGAGGACATCGGCCGCCAGCGCACGGTGGCGATCGCTGGCGGGCGCAGCAAAATCGAGCCGATTCGCGGGGTGCTGGCCAGCGGCCTCATCCACGGGCTCATCACCGACGAGCGAACGGCCAAGGCGCTGATCGCTTAACTGAAAGCCGGGCGCAAGACCCGGCGAGCAAACAAACAACCCACGGAGAAAACGTATGACGGACAAGGCCAAGGATTTCTTCGCCGCCTTCAAGGCGGGCAAGATGAACCGCCGCGAACTGATGTCGGGCGCGGGCAAGCTCGGCGTTACGGCGGCTTCCGCCAATTTCATGCTCAACGCCGCCGCGACCGAGGCGCTCGCGGCCGACTTCGATTGGATGAAGCACAAGGGCACGAAGCTGCACCTGCTGCTCAACAAACACCCCTACGCCGACGCAATGATCGCCGACCTCGACAATTTCAAGAAGATGACCGGCATGGAGGTCACCTACGACATCTTCCCCGAGGACGTCTATTTCGACAAGGTGGCGGCGGCGCTGTCGTCGAAGTCCACCCAGTATGACGCCTTCATGACCGGCGCCTATCAGACCTGGGAATATGGCCCGGCCGGCTGGATCGACGATCTCAACGCTTTCATCAAGGACCCGGCCAAGACCAACCCCAACTATAATTGGGACGATGTGCTGCCAGGCCTGCGCGCCTCGACCGCCTGGAACGGCGTGCCCGGCGGCGCGCTCGGCTCCGCCGACGCCAAGCAATGGTGCATTCCCTGGGGCTTCGAGCTGAACTCGATCACCTATAACCGCAAGATGTACGACAAGGTCGGCGTGCAGCCCGCCAAGAACATGCCGGACCTGCTCGAAGTCTCCGCCAAGCTCACCAAGGACGCCGGCGGGCCGTATGGCATCGGCGTGCGCGGTTCGCGCTCCTGGGCGACGATCCATCCGGGCTTCCTGTCGGGCTATTCCAACTATGGCCAGCGCGATTTCACCGTCGAGGGCGGCAAGCTCAAGGCGGCAATGAACACCAAGGTGTCGAAGGACTACCACAAGATGTTCGTCAAGATGGTGCAGGATTCCGGGCCGAAGAACTGGTCGACCTACACCTGGTATCAGGTTGGCACCGATCTCGGCGCCGGCGCCTCGGCGACCATCTTCGACGCCGACATCCTCGGCTATTTCATGGACGGCGGCGACAACAAGGAGAAGGGCAACCTCGGCTTCCACGCCTTCGCCGCAAACCCCGACGCGAAGGCGCCGACGCCCAACGTCTGGATCTGGTCGCTGGCGATGAATTCGGCCGGCAAGCAGAAAGACCCGACCTGGTACTTTATGCAATGGGCGTCCTCGACCGAACATGACATGTTTGGCGCGCGCAAGATGGACTTCGTCAATCCGGTCCGCGCCTCGGTCTGGAAGGACGGCGATTTCCGAGATCGTATCGCTAAGTCCTACGCCGGGTATCTGGAGCAGTTCGACGCCTCCTCGCCCGGGGCGAAGATCTACTTCACCGCGCAGCCGCTGTTCCAGGAAGTGACGACCCAATGGGCCGAGACGCTGCAAAAGATGGTGGCCAAGCAAGTGGCGGTCGATGAAGGCCTCGATCAGCTTGCCGCCTCGCTCGACAAGAAGCTGAAGGACGCCGGCCTCGGTTGATCGTTCAGGGCGCTCGCGCCTCCCGCAATCTCATGCCCGGGCCAGTCCCGGGCATCCCCGCCTCGGCGCCCCATGTTTTCAGGCCGCCTTGAGAGAGTGTCCATGTCTCAGCTCCCAAACCAGTTGAAGCGGCTCGGCGCGCATGGCCGCAACAAACCCGGCCAAGACGGAGCGCGCGCATGACCTCCATCGCCGCACCCGTTCGACGCCGCAAGATCCTGCTGCTGCCCTATCTCCTGAGCTTGCCGGCGCTGCTGGTCTGCATCGGCATCCTCATTCCCTTCGTCACCGCCGTCTACTACTCGATGCTGCGCTACCGGCTGAACCTGCCTTATCTGAAGGGCTTTATCTGGTTCGGCAATTACAAGGAATTCCTGACCGATTCGGAATTCTGGAACACGGTGCGCGTCAGTCTCGAATATACAGCGCTGACGGTCGGCTCCGAGTTGCTGCTCGGCCTCGTCATCGCCCTTTTGTTGCAGAAGCAGTCCCGCTTCAACAACATGGCCTCGATTCTGCTGCTGCTGCCGCTGATGACGGCGCCGGCGCTCGCTTCTCTCATGTGGAAGCTGATGACCAACCCGAACTTCGGCGTCCTCTCCTATCTCGTCCAACTCATGGGCGTGCATAATTTCCAATGGGCGTCGAGCCCGAACAGCGCTCTGTTCACGGTCGTCCTGGTCGATGTCTGGGTATACACGCCGTTCATCATGATCCTGTTGCTGGCGGGGCTGCGCTCGCTGCCGACCCAGCCGTTCGAGGCCGCCGCGCTCGACGGCGTGCCGCGCCGTTTCGTGTTCTTCCGCATTACTTTGCCGATGCTGACGCCCTACATCATCACCGCCGCGCTGTTTCGCCTGCTCGACGCCATCCAGCAGTTCGACATCATCTATCCGATGACCCAAGGCGGCCCCGGCGACACGTTGCTGGTGTTCCAGGTGCGCGCCTATCTCGAATTCTACCAATACACCAATGTCGGAAAATCAGCGGCGCTGTTGATGATCCTGTGGGCGATCACTTATGCGCTGTCCAACGTGTTCATCAAGCAATGGCTGAAGCTGCGCGAACGCGCGCGCGGTCTGGCCTAAGGGGAGGGCGTCATGGAGCACTCATCACGCGCCGAGCGCGTCCTTCGCGGCGTGCTCATCACAGCGATCCTGGTCTTTTTCCTCTTCCCGATCCTCTGGATCTTCCTGATGTCTTTCCAGACGAACGAGGAGGTCCTGCGCATCCCGCCGAGCTTGTTCTTCAAGCCGACGCTCATCAACTATGCCTCGCTCATCACCGGAAAGCTGCAAACGGCGGCGGGCTCGCTTGACCTCGCGTTCATGCTCAACCTGTGGAACAGCGTGCTGTTATCGACGCTGTCGGTGGCGCTTTCTTTGCTGCTCGGCGTGCCGGCGGCTTACGCTTTTGCGCGCTTCAAGTTTCGCGGCAGCGAGGACATCGCCTTCACGCTGCTGTCGTTTCGCTTCGCGCCGCCGCTCCTGGTGCTGCTGCCGCTGTCGCTGTATTTTCAGGACATCGGCCTCAACGACACCTATGTCGGCCTGATCTGGGTCTATCAGCTCATCGCGCTGCCGCTGATCCTGTGGATCGTGCGCGGCTATTTCGAGGACATCTCGCCCGACATCGAATACGCCTACCGCATCGCCGGCCATTCCTGGCTGCAAACTTTTCTGCGCATCGCCGTGCCGCTGGCGCGGCCGGGGATAGCGGCGGCGGGGTTGCTCGCCTTCATCTTCTGCTGGAACAATTTCGTCTTCGCGCTGATCCTGGCCTCGGCCGACAAACAGCCGGTCACGGTTGGCGCGCTCGCCTTCGTCACCGCCTCGGGGATTCAATATGGCCAGATCGCAGCGGCCATCGTATTGTCGATCACGCCGACGCTGGCGCTGGCGCTCTATGCGCAGCGCTATCTGGTCGAAGGCTTGTCGCTCGGCGCGGTGAAGGGTTGACGATGGCGCAGATCGAACTCAAATCGCTGTCGAAGGCGTTCAAGACCGGCAAGGTGCTCGATGGCCTCGATCTTTCGGTCGAGGAGGGCGAGATCGTCTGCATCTTCGGCCCCTCCGGCGCCGGCAAGACTGTGCTGCTGCGCCTCATCGCCGGCGTCGAGGAGCCCGACGCGGGCGCGATCTTCCTGGAAGGGCGCGACGCCACGGACGCCGCGCCGGAGAGGCGCGGCATCGGCATCGCGTTCCAGAATTTCGCGCTGTTCCCGCATATGTCGGCCTTCGACAATATCGCCAGCGCGCTGACCGCGCATGGCGCCACCGTCGCGACGATCAAAGCTAAGGTTGATAAGGTCGCGGCGATGCTGAAGATCAGCCATGTGCTGAACCATGAGCCGCGCGCGCTCTCCAACGGCCAGAAGCAGCGCACGGCGCTCGCCCGCGCGCTGGCCGCGGATCCGAAAATCGTGCTGCTCGACGATCCCCTGCGCAACGTGGACGCCAAGCTGCGCTATGAGATGCGGCTGGAGCTGCCTTCGCTGCTGCGCGCCTCCGACGCCACGGTGCTCTATGTGACGCAGGATTATAAGGAGGCGATGGCGATCGGCGACCGCATCGCGGTGTTGATTGACGGCCGCTTCGAGCAGGTGGCGACTCCGGCCTCGATCTATCGCGCGCCCGTTTCGGTTGGCGTCGCGCGCCTGTTCGGCGATCCCACGATCAACCTCATTCCCGTCAATCCGCAGGCTGGCGGCGATGGGCTCTCATGCGAAATCAGCGGCGCCAAGGTTGGGCTTGGCGCGGCGCAGGTTGAAGGCGCCGGGCGCTCCATGCTCCTGGGCTTGCGTCCCGAAAGCCTTGTCGTCAATGACGACGCCGGCCTCGGCGGCTTTCCGGTTGATGTCGTGGCGGTGACGCCGCTCAACGAAAAATCGGTGTTGCTGATGCGCACGCGCGACGGCCAGGAGATCTTCGCCTCCGAGGCCGGCGTCGAGAATGAGGAGCGCAAGCCGGGGCCGGCCTTCGCGCGCTTCGATCCCGCGCGCGCGCTGATGTTTGATGAAGCCAGCGGCGCGTGCATCGGGAGCCGACCATGAACGCGAGCGCGAAGAGCGGGGGGGATGTCGCGCTGTCGCTCGCCGGCGTCGACAAGATCTATGCGCCGACGGCCGAGCGGCCGGTGCATGCGGTCAAGGCGCTCGATCTTGACGTGCGCAAGGGCGAGATCGTCGCGTTGCTTGGTTCCTCGGGCTGCGGCAAGACCTCGACCTTGCGCATGATCGCCGGCTTCGAGGCGGTGACGCGGGGTTCGATCACGCTCGCCGGTCGGCGCATCGAGCATCTGGCGCCGGCGCGGCGTGGCGTGGCGATGGCGTTCGAGGGCTATTCGCTCTATCCGCCGCTGACGGTGCGCGACAATATCGCCTTCGCGCTGAAGGGGGCCAAGATCAACGCCCGCGACGCCGATAAAGCGGTGCGGGAAGTCGCCGCGCTGGTCGAGATCGAGCCGATCCTCGACCGCTATCCCAGTTCGATCTCCGGCGGCCAGCAGCAACGCGCCTCGCTCGCCCGCGCGCTGGTGCGTCCGGCCGATCTTTATCTGCTCGACGAACCGATGGGGCAGTTGGAGCCGCGTCTGCGTGCGCTGCTGCGCGGCCGGCTCAAACAATTGCTCGGCGAGCGCGGCATGACCTCCATCTTCGTCACCCACGATCAGACCGAGGCCAATGCGCTTGCCGACCGCGTCGCGGTGATGGAGGGCGGCGTGTTGCAGCAACTCGCCAACCAAACCGAACTGAAGGAGCGGCCGGCCAATCTGTTTGTCGCCACCTTCATCGGCGAGCCGCCGATGAATGTATTCGACGCCAAGGTCGAAGTCGGGGAGCGGGTGCGCTTCGCGGTGGAGAACGGGCCGCGGCTGGACTTCTCCGCCAACGAATTCAGCGAGTCGGCGCGGCGCGAGATCGCCAAGCGCGCGCGCGTCGTCATCGGCGTGCGGCCCCATGACCTGAGGCTCAATTCCGGAAGCAACGAAGCGCGCGTCGTTTCCAACCAATGGCTCGGCGATCAGAGCCATCTGGCCCTCGACGTCGCAGGAAAGTTGATGGTGGCTGTCGCCTTCTCGGAGATGGGGGCGTCGCGACGCGACAATTTGCGCTATGACGTTCCCGCCGCCAAGCTGCACGTGTTCGACGCCGACGATGGCAAGGCGGTCTCGCACGGCGCGGCGGCGGCCTGAGCGGAGGCGCGGATGAGAGACATTCTGATCGGCGTCGATGTGGGCACTTCCGTCATCAAGGCGATCGCCTTCGATCTCGAAGGGCGACAGCTTGCGGCGGCGGCGACGCCCAATCGCTATCACACAAGACCTGACGGCGCTGCGTTCCAATCGCTCGATGAAACATGGAGCGATTGTGCGGCTACGCTGCGCTTGCTCGGCGAGCGCGTGCCGGACCTGGCGCAGCGCACGGCCGCCATCGGCGTGACTGGGCAGGGCGACGGGACGTGGTTGGTCGATGGCGCCAATCGACCCGTCGGCGACGCTTGGTTGTGGCTCGATGGGCGCGCCGGGCCGACGGTGCGGCGGTTGCGCGGCGCGCCGGCGGATCGGGCGCGTTACGTCGCGACCGGCTCCGGGCTCAATGTTTGTCAGCAGGGGTCGCAGCTTGCGCATATGAAGGCAACGACGCCCGAGATTGTCGCGGCGGCCGATGCGGGGATGCATTGCAAGGATTGGCTCTATCTCAACCTGACGGGCGTGCGCGCCACCGATCCCTCGGAGGCCTGTTTCACCTTCGGCGATTTCCGCACGCGCGCCTATGACGATGAGGTGATCGCCGCGCTGGGGTTGACGGCGGAGCGCCGATTGTTGCCGCCCATAATCGATGGAACGACGACGACGCATCCGTTGAGCGCCGCCGCTGCTGCGGTGAGCGGTCTCAGGCCTGGAACGCCAGTCAGCCTCGGCTTCGTCGATGTCGTCTGCACGGCGCTGGGCGCCGGCATTCTCACGCAAGGCGCGCCGGCGCGCTGCTCAATCATCGGCTCCACGGGGATGCATATGCGCGCCTGCGCGGCCGAGGACGCCTATCTGAACGCCGAGGGCACCGGCTACACGATGACGCTGCCCATTCCGGGCATGATCGCGCAGATGCAATCGAACATGGCCGCGACGCTCAACATCGATTGGGCGCTGGCGTTGGCGGCCGATCTGATGGCCGACATGGGCCATGTTGTCGCACGCGAAGATCTGATCGCTCGCATCGAGGGTTGGGTGGCGGGGGCCAGGCCGGGCGCGCTGCTCTATCATCCCTATATCTCCGAGGCCGGCGAGCGCGGACCGTTCGTCAACAACCGCGCGCGCGCCGGGTTTAACGGGTTGAGCTTTTCGCATCGCTTTCCCGATCTGATGCGGGGCGTCGTGGAGGGGCTGGGGATGGCCGCGCGAGATTGTTACGCGGCGATGGGCGCTTCCTCCAGCGAGGTTCGGCTTACCGGCGGCGCCGGGAGGTCGCGGGCTTTGCGCGCCATTCTGGCGGCTTGCGTCAACGCGCCGGTGCGGGTTTCCTCGCGCGAGGAGGCGGGCGCGGCGGGGGCGGCGATGATCGCGGCTTGCGCGGTCGGCGCCTATGCGGATATGAACGCGGCGATCGCGCGCTGGGTGACGCCGGCGTTGGGCGAAGCCGAGGCGCCGGATGCGGCGCTTGTCGACATCTACGAGAAGCTCTTTCCGGCTTATCTGATGGCGCGCAAGGCGCTGGAGCCGGTATGGGAGCAACTGGCGCAGAAGGACTGACATGGCCCGGCAAATCGCGATAATCGGCGATCATTTCATGCTGCCCAGGATGTTTGATGAGAAGCTGCGCGAGGTCTGCGGCGACGAGATCGCCACGCGCCTGCGCGAGGATGACTGGCCGGACCAACCGATGGAGCACGGCTACGCCGTCGCGGGAATGCAGGGTCTGAAGGAGTATTTCGGCGGCGCCGACGATGTCGTCGAGTTCATCAGCGACGCTGAGATTCTCGTCACCCATCTGGCGCCGATGTCGGCGGCGATGTTTAAGCGGTTGCCGAAGTTGAAGATGATCGCGGTGTCGCGCGGCGGCCCGGTCAATATCGACATGCAGGCGGCGCGCGAGCGCGGCGTGCTGGTTGTCAACACGCCGGGGCGCAATTCCTCGGCGGTGGCGGAGTTCACGCTCGGCGCCATTCTGGCCGAGACGCGCCGCATCCGCGTCGGCCACGAGGCTTTGCGCAAGGGCGAGTGGCGCGGCGATCTCTATCGCGCCGATGCGACGGGGCGCGAACTCAACGAGATGACGGTCGGCGTCGTCGGCTATGGCAAAATCGGCACGAAGGTGGTCAAGCTGCTGCGGGCCTTTGGCGCGCGCGTGCTGGTGCATGATCCCTATATCCAGCTCAGCGCCGACGATGTCGCGGCGGGGGTCGAGCTTGTGAGCTTCGAGCGCCTGCTCGGCGAGGCCGATGTCGTCACCATGCACGCGCGCGTGACGCCTGAAACGACGGGGATGATGAACGCCGAGGCTTTTGCGCGCATGAAGCCAGACGCGCTTTTCGTCAATACTGCGCGCGGGCCGTTGTGCGATTACGACGCGCTTTACGCCGCGCTGAGCCAGGGCGAGATCGCCGGTGCGATGTTGGAGACGTTTGGCGTCGAGCCGGTTCCCGCCGATTGGCCGCTGCTGCAACTGCCCAATGTTACGCTTACGCCGCATATCGCCGGCGCCTCGGTGCGCACGGTGACGATCGCGGCCGAACAGGCGGCCGAGGAGGTTCGGCGCTATCTGGCTGGCGAGGGGCCGCTGAACCCATGCTGAGGAACGGCGGATGATTGTGGATCTGCTCGTCATCGGGGGCGGCGTCAATGGCGCGGGCGTGGCGCGGGACGCTGTCGGGCGCGGGCTTTCGGTCGTCATGTGCGAGAAGGGCGATCTGGCCGAGGGCACGTCGTCGCGCTCCGGCAAGCTCGTGCATGGCGGGCTGCGCTATCTGGAATATTATGAGTTTCGCCTCGTGCGTGAGGCTCTGATTGAGCGCGAGGTGCTGCTGCGCGCGGCGCCCCACATCATCTGGCCGATGCGCTTCGTGCTGCCGCATTCGCCGCAGGACCGGCCGGCGTGGTTGGTGCGGCTCGGCTTGTTTCTTTACGATCACCTGGGCGGGCGCAAGTTGTTGCCGCCGACGCGCACGCTCGATCTCAGGCGCGATCCCGAGGGCGCGCCGATCAAGGACGCCTACACCAAGGCGTTTGAATATTCCGATTGCTGGGTTGACGATGCGCGCCTCGTCGCGCTCAATGCGCTCGACGCGAAGGCGCGGGGGGCGCAAATCCTGACCCGCGTGGCTTGCGTCAGCGCGCGCGTCGAGAACGGCCATTGGCGCGCGGAGCTTGAGGACCAGCGTGACGGCGCCAGGCGCGTCGTCGAGGCGCGGGCGATCGTCAACGCCAGCGGTCCCTGGGTCAACGATGTGATTGGGCGCGTGCTCGGCGCCAATTCGCGCCGCTCGGTGCGTTTGGTCAAGGGCAGCCACATCATCACGCCGAAATTCTGGGAGGGGCCGCATGCCTATCTGGTGCAGAACCATGACAAGCGCGTCATCTTCATCAACCCTTATGAGGGCGACAAGGCGCTGATCGGCACCACCGACATTCCGTTCTCTGGTCGCGCCGAGGAGGTCGCGGCGGATGAGAGCGAGATCGCCTATCTGCTCGCCGCCGTGAACCGCTATTTCAAGCGCGAGTTGAAGCGCGAGGATGTGCTGGAATCCTTCTCCGGCGTGCGGCCCCTGTTCGATGACGGCAAGGGCAACCCTTCCGCGGTGACGCGCGATTATGTGTTCGATCTCGACGACTCGCGCGGGGCGCCGGCGCTCAACGTGTTCGGCGGCAAGATCACCACCTTCCGCAAGCTAGCCGAACATGCGCTGGATCGGTTGAAGCCGTATTTTCCGGCGATGAAACCGGCCTGGACGGCGAGCGCAGCGCTGCCGGGCGGCGACATCGCCAACGCCGATTTCGCCACCTTCCTTGCAGGTTTCAAGGCCCGGCATCGCTGGATGCCGGCAAGGCTGGCCGCCCATTACGGGCGGCTCTACGGCACGCGCGCGCAGCGGGTGGTCGGCGCCGCCGCGTCGCTCGCCGATCTCGGGCGCGCCTTCGGGCCCGATTTCTACGAGGCAGAGGCGCGCTATCTTCAGGCCGAGGAATGGGCGGAGACGGCGGACGACATTCTGTGGCGGCGCACCAAGCACGGGCTCGACATGAGCGAGGCCGAGCGCGCCGCCTTCGCGCAATGGATGGCGCCCTGATCGGGGCTGGCGCCGGGCTTCCCAAGGCTTATAAAGCCGCCGTTCGTGAGTCGCGGGAGGAGCCGATATGCGTTTGAAGGGCAAGGTCGCCATCGTCACCGGCGCGGGTTCTGGTTTCGGCGCGGGAATCGCCGAGCGTTTCGCCGCCGAGGGCGCGCATGTGGCGCTGCTCGACATCAACCTCGAAGGCGCCCAGAAGGTGGCTGTGGGCGCCGGACACGGCGCCATCGCGCTCAAATGCGACGTGACCCGCGCCGACGACATTGCTGCGGCCGTCGCTGCCACACGCAAGGCCTTCGGGCGGCTCGATATCGTCGTCAACAACGCCGGCTGGACGCATCGCAACAAGTCGATGCTCGAAGTGACCGAGGTGGAATTCGACCGCATCTATAACGTCAACGTCAAGTCGATCTATCTGATGACGCAGGCGACCACGGCGGCGCTGGCGGAGGGCGGCGGCGGCTCCGTCATCAACATCGGCTCGACGGCGGGCGAGCGGCCGCGTCCGGGGCTGACCTGGTACAACGGCTCCAAGGGGTTCGTGAATCTGGTGTCGAAATCGATGGCGGTGGAACTGGCGGGGCAGAACATTCGCGTCAACTGCATCGCCCCGGTGCTCGGCCAGACCGCGCTGACGGAGGAGTTCATCGGCGGCCCGGCGACGCCGGAGCGGCTGAAGGCGTTCATGGCGACGATCCCGCTCGGGCGCATGTCGAAGGCGTCCGACATTGCCGCCGCGGCGGTGTTCCTGGCCAGCGACGAGGCCGAGTTCATCACCGGCGCCGTGCTGCCGGTGGACGGCGGCCGCACGATTTGACGCGCGCCGCGCCGGCCGTGCTAGGCTCGCGGCCGTGACGCCTGCGCTGGAAACCCGGGAATTGACGATTCGCTTCGGCGGCCATGTCGCCGTCGATGCGGTGAGTTGCGCGTTCTTTCCCGGCCAGTTGACGGCCATCGTCGGTCCCAACGGCGCGGGCAAGACGACCTATTTCAACCTCATGTCGGGCCAGTTGCGCGCCAGTTCCGGCGCGGTGCTGGTGCGCGGGCGCGACATCACCGGGCTCGACGCGCCGCGCCGGGCGCGGCTCGGGCTCGGCCGCGCGTTCCAACTGACGAACCTGTTTCCGGCGCTCAGCGTGTTGGAGAATGTGCGGCTGGCCTGTCAGGCCCGCGCCGGCGTGCATTACGAGATGACGCGGCCCTGGATGGCGCGGCGCGATATCCTGGCGGCCGCCCATGCGACGCTGGCGCGCGTGGGGCTGGAGGGCCGCGCCGGCTCGGCCGTCTCCGCCCTGTCGCACGGCGATCAGCGCAAGCTCGAAGTGGCGATGATGATGGCGCTGGAGCCCGACATCCTGATGTTCGACGAGCCGACGGCCGGCATGAGCGTCGATGAGGTTCCCGTCGTGCTCGATCTCATCGCGCAGTTGAAGCGGGACGCCAGCAAAACCATCCTGCTCGTCGAGCACAAGATGGACGTGGTGCGTTCGCTCGCCGACCGCATCATCGTGCTGCACAACGGAAAGCTGATGGCGGACGGGCCGCCAGCCGAAGTGATCGCCTCGCCGCTGGTGCGAGAGGCCTATCTCGGGGCGGCGGCGTGAACCTGACCCTCGACGGCGTGCACACCCATATCGGGCGCTACCACATTCTCCAGGGCGTCGATTTCCAGGCGCCGGCGGGGCTGACGACGATGCTGCTCGGCCGCAATGGCGCCGGCAAGACGACGACCCTGCGCACCATCATGGGCCTGTGGCGCGCCTCGCGCGGCGCCATCCGGCTCGGCGAGCGGCGGCTGGATGGGGCCAGGGCCAGCGATGTCGCGCGCGCCGGCGTCGCCTATGTGCCGGAGACGATGGCGATCTTCTCCGATCTCAGCGTGCGCGAGAACCTGCTGCTCGCCGCCCGCGCCGGCGCGATGGACGAGGCGCGGCTCGATTGGATTTTCGGCTTCTTCCCGGCGTTGAAGACATTCTGGGCCTCCCGCGCCGGCTCGCTCTCGGGCGGCCAGAAGCAGATGCTGTCCATCGCCCGCGCACTGATCGAGCCGCGTCCGTTGCTGCTGATCGACGAACCCACCAAGGGGCTGGCGCCGGCGATCATCGACGGCCTCATTGCCTGCCTGAAGGACGTCAAGGAGCGCGGCGCGACGATCCTGCTGGTCGAGCAGAATTTCCGCGTCGCGCGCGAGGTCGGCGACCGGGTGGCGGTGATGGACAACGGCCGCATCGTCCATGCCGGCGAGATGGCCGCGCTCGCCGAGGATGCCGAGTTGCAGGGCCGGCTGCTCGGCCTCTCGCTGGATAGCCACCAATGACGCCGGGCGCGCGCCGGCCCGATCTCTTGCCGGCGCTGACGCCGCTCATCGTCGCGGCGATCGCCGCGCCCTTCATCGGTTCGCTGCCGACCTTCGTGACGCTGACGGTGGCCAGCCTAGCGATGGGGGCGATGCTGTTCGTCATGGCCTCGGGGCTGACGCTCGCCTTTGGGCTGATGGACGTGCTCAATTTCGGCCACGGCGCCTTCATCGCCGTTGGGGCTTTCGCGGCGACCGTGGTCTATCAATTCGCGCCGCATGGGTCGCTGGCGACGGACCTTGCGTCCTTCGTCGCGGCGCTGGCGGCGGCGGCGGTCGTCTGCGGGTTCGTCGGCTATGTCTATGAGCGGCTGCTGATCGCCCCGGTCTATGGCCGGCATCTCGAACAGATCCTCATCACCATCGGCGGCTCGATCGTCATCGAGCAATTGCTGCTGGCGCTGTTCGGCACGGAACCGCTCGACCTCAGCCCGCCGGCGGCCTTTCGCGGCGCGCTGGTGTTCGGCCAGATCGCGGTCGAGAAATACAGGCTGGTCGCGCTGGGGCTCGGCGTCCTGCTGTATGTCCTGCTGCTGCTCGTGCTGAGCCGCACCCGCATCGGGCTGCTGATCCGCGCCGGGGTCGAGAACCGCGAGATGGTCGAGGCGCTGGGTTACCGCATCGACCGGCTGTTCACGGCCGTATTCATGGCGGCCTCGGCGCTGGCGGGCGTCGGCGGCGTGCTGTGGGGGCTCTATCAGAGCCAGGCGCGGGCGGGCATGGGCGCCGATCTGCTGGTGCTGGTGTTCATCGTCATCATCATCGGCGGCCTCGGCTCGGTCACCGGCTGCTTCCTCGGCGCGACTTTGGTGGCGCTGATCGCCAATTACGCCGGCTTCCTGGCGCCCAAGCTGGCGCTGGTCTGCAACATCCTGCTCATGGTGGCGGTACTGCTGTGGCGGCCGCGCGGGCTTTATCCGCTGGGGGCCAAATGAGGCTCCTTTCGGGCGATCCGCCGCGCGGGTGGCCGGCGCGGGCGCTGGTGGTTCTGGTCGCGCTGGCGCTGGCGGCGACGCCGTTGCTGTTTCACGGCGCCAAGCCGCTGGAGGTGGCTGAGAAAATCTGCGTGATGGCGGCGCTCGCCGCCTCCTACGATGTGCTGCTCGGCTATACCGGAATCGTCTCCTTCGCCCATGTCATGTTCTTCGGCGTCGGCGCCTATGGCGTCGGGCTCGCCTCTTATGCGCTGGGGCCGGGTTGGGGCGCGATGGCGCTGGGGCTTGCCGGGGGCCTCGCGCTGTCGGCGGCGCTGGCGCTGGCCATCGGGCTGTTTTCGCTGCGCGTGCAGGCGATCTTCTTCGCGATGGTGACGCTGGCGGTGGCTTACGCCTTCAACGTGCTGGCGTCGCAACTGCCGGATCTCACCGGCGGCGAGGATGGGCGGTCGTTCCGCGTGCCGGAGCTTCTGCGTCCCGGCCATCATTTCGGCCATTGGCTGGGCACGGCGGTCACGGGGCGCACGCTGACCTATTATCTGGTCCTGGCCGGCGCCGCCGCGCTGTTTCTCGTGCTGCTGCGCATCGTCAACTCGCCGTTCGGGCGGGTGTTGCAGGCGATCCGCGAGAACCCGTTGCGCGCCGAGGCGCTCGGCTACCGCATCGTGTTCCACCGCACGCTGGCGGTGATCGTGACGGCGCTGGTGGCGGCCTTCGTCGGCGGGCTCGACGCGATGTGGCTGCGCTACGTCGGGCCGGACACGGCGCTTTCGTTCTCCATCCAGATCGACGTGCTGGTCATCGTCGTCATCGGCGGGCGCGGCACGCTCTATGGCGCGGTGGTGGGCGCGGCGGTGTTCGTCATCGCCGAGAATTATCTGCGCGCGCTGATCGGCGCGGCGGCGACCGCGACGGCGGACCTGCCGCTGTTGCCCAATCTCCTGCATCCCGACCGCTGGCTGCTGTGGCTGGGGGTGCTGTTCATCCTGGCGGTGCGCTTCGCGCCGAGGGGGATCGTGGGGGAACTCCAGCGCCGCCACGACGAAGGGCGGCGGTCGTAGCCGCCGCTATTGCGCGCCGCAGGTCATGTCGCCTTCGCCGCAATTGATCTGCGCGCCGATGTCGGCGAGGCGGACGCGGGTCAGCCGGGTCCGGCAGACCGTGACCGCCATGGGATAGACGGAGCCGCCGAGGCTTCCCATCGTCTCGAAAGCACATTCCGCGTCGCGAAAATGGACCCAGAGGCGCTGCGCCGCGATCAAGGCTTTCTGGCCGGCGGGCGAGATTTTATCGAGCAATTTGTCATAGGCGAGGTTCAGCGCCTTGTCCGCCGCGCTGAATTTCGCGCCCGCCGCCTGATCCAGATCCAACTGCGATTGCGCGCGTGCTGGCGAGGTCGTGGCGAGGCCGAGCAGCAGCGCCGCCGCCGCGATTCTCCGCCGCGTCTCAAACATTGGCGAGCCTCCCGAGCCAGCCCTCAGCCTGCGCGCGCACATTGTCCGGCGCCGTGCCGCCGTAGGAGGTGCGGCTGCGCACGGAGTTCTCGACGCTCAGCACTTCGAGCGCTTCGCCGGTGAGGCGCGGCTCGACGTTCCGCATCTCGGCCAGCGTCAGCGCCTCCAGCGCCACGCCTTTCGCCGAGGCGAGCCCGACGATGCGCCCGGTCACATGATGCGCCTCGCGGAACGGCATTTTCAGCGCCCGCACCAGCCAGTCGGCGAGGTCGGTGGCGGTGGAATAACCGGCGCTCGCCGAGGCTTTCATGCGCGCGGCGTCCGGCGTCATGTCGCGCACCATGCCGGTCATCGCGGCCAGGCACAGCGAGAGCGTGCGCAAGCCGTCCATCGCGCCCTCCTTGTCCTCCTGCATGTCCTTGGAATAGGCGAGCGGCAGGCCCTTCATGACCGTTAGCAAACCCACCAGCGCGCCGGTGACGCGCCCGCTCTTGCCGCGCACCAACTCGGCCGCGTCCGGGTTGCGCTTCTGCGGCATGATCGAGGAGCCGGTGGAGAAGGCGTCCGACAGCCGCACGAAGCCGAATTGCGCCGTCGTCCACAACACGATCTCCTCGGCCAGCCGCGACAGATGCACGGCGCAGATGGAGGCCGCCGACAGCGCCTCCAGCACGAAATCGCGATCCGCCACGCTGTCGAGCGAATTGGCGGTTGGCCGGTCGAAGCCGAGCGCCTCGGCGGTCGCGAAACGGTCGATGGGGAACGAGGTGCCGGCGAGCGCCGCCGCGCCGAGCGGACATTCGTTGAGCCGGCGCCTTGCATCGGCGAACCGGCCGGCGTCGCGCGCGAGCATCTCGACATAGGCCAGAAGGTGATGGCCGAAGGTGACCGGCTGCGCCGATTGTAGATGCGTGAAGCCGGGCATCGCCATGTCTGCCGACGCCAAAGCCCGCTCCGCGAGGGCCTTCTGCAAGCCGGCGATCTGAGTCATGAGCGCATCGAGGGTGTCGCGCGTCCACAGCTTGAAATCGGTCGCCACCTGATCGTTGCGCGAGCGGGCGGTGTGCAGCCGGCCGGCGGGCGCGCCGATGATCTCGGCGAGCCGGCTCTCGACGTTCATGTGGATGTCTTCGAGCCCGCGCGAGAAGGCGAAGCCGCCCGCCTCGATTTCGCCTTTCACTTGGCGCAATCCGCGCGCGATGGCGTCGGCGTCCTCAGCCCCGACGATGCCGGTCTTGGCCAGCATCGCGACATGGGCGAGCGAACCGGCGATGTCCTGGGGCGCCAGCGCCTTGTCGAAATCGATGGAGGCGTTGATCTCCTCCATGATATCGGCGGGGCCGCTCGCGAACCGGCCGCCCCACATCTTGTTGCTCATGTCGAGACCCGCCCGATGAAATGGAAAAACGCCGCCTACGTTCTCACGCCGCTGGCTGTGGCCGTTGTTGCCGCGGCGGCGTTCTACGGGACAAAGCCGGCGGGCGGCAAGGGCGCCTGCCCGGCGGCCTCGGCGGCGATCGCCGAAAAGCTGCGCCCGCTCGCCAAAGGCGACATCGCCGCGCTCGCCGTCGATAAGACGCCGCGCCCGGCCTCGGACGTCATGTTCGCGGGCGCGCAGGGGCAGAAGCTCAAGGTCGCCGATTTCAAGGGCCGCGCCATCGTGCTCAACCTCTGGGCGACCTGGTGCGAACCATGCCGGGCGGAAATGCCGACGCTCGACAAGTTGCAGGCCGAGGCCGGCGGGCCGAAGTTCGAGGTCGTCACCGTCAACACCGACACCGCGCGCGTCGAGCGGGCGGGCAAATTCCTCGACGACATC
>JAJYDD010000335.1 GCA_021777795.1 Pseudomonadota bacterium
CGCCATAAATCCGATCCTCTTTACGCGAGAGCCCGGCCCCAGCGTCAAAACATATCAGGCCGGGACGAGCCCAGCCTTGTTGCGCGTTCGCATATAGCGGTTTTGGCTTGGCGTCAACGCATCCGCCAAGCGTCCGCCAAGCGCATAGTGTCTCAGTTTGAAATTATGATTTGGCTACAGCATTCGGTGTCGAAATCACCTTCGGCGCCGGGATGTTCGAGGAAGGGGGTTTCGAATCGTAAAGGGGTGATGTCAAAGCGGCTGCCGTCGCCACTCTCGACGATGGAATGCTTGTCGAAAATAAACCCGCAGGATAACAGCCACCCGCACACGCGGCTGCACTCAGGGTTCTCCGCTACATAGCGCCTGACATTTTCGTGGCAGAAATTGGAAACGGGGCTGGTCCGATCCTTAAAGACAACCTGTCTGAAGGGGATAGTTGCGGCATTTACTGCTAGCCGCTTCATGTCAGCCTTCAATTGGCACACCGGCTCGTCCCTTGTACGGCCCGCGCTTCCCGGGCTTCGACGCATCTGCGTTCACTAGCGCGCCACGGATTGCAGGGGCTGCGCGAGCGCGTCAAGCCTTTCAAAATTCAAACTGAGGCACTACCGCCAAGCCGCAAGAGACCCGCGTTCGAGATTTCATGTCTTGCGCGGATCGGATCCTCGCCGGGACGCAACGTGGCTCGGACGAACCCCGCTTCGCACGCCCTGTTTTGAAAGGCGATCGCCCTGCGCCTGACCGCCGCGCGATTGACAGCGTTTTTCGTGACATGCTAGCGGTGACATGTCAGTTTCGCCGGCCCCTGCGCCGGCGAAAGCGTCTTGCGACGACACGGGGAATCCGGCGGCGAGGCGGGGAGGCAGGCCAGGAGGAAATCCGATGAAATCGACTTTTGCGACGCTGGCGCTAGTAGCGCTCGCCGGAACCGCGCTTTCGAGCGCCGCGCACGCCGACACCGCGAAGATGCGCATCGCCTTCTCCAACAATTACGCCGGCAATTCCTGGCGTCAGGCGATGCTGAAGAGCTACGGCATCGTCACCCAGAAGGCGGTGAAGGACGGAATCGTCGCCGCCGCCGACGTGTTCACCACCGCCGACAAGGAAGTGCCGACCCAGGCCGCCCAGATCCAGAACCTCGTGCTGCAAGGCTATAACGCCATCGTCATCGACGCGGCCTCCCCCGACGCGCTCAACGGCGCGATCAAGCAGGCCTGCGACGCCGGCGTCGTCGTCGTCTCCTTCGACGGCATCGTCACCGAACCCTGCGCCTACCGCGTCGTCGTCGACTTCAAGGCGATGGGCGAGGAGGAAGTCAACCAGATGGCCAAGTTCCAGCCCAAGGGCGGCAACTTGCTTGAAATCCGCGGCCTCGCCGGCACCTCGATCGACGACGCCATCCATCAGGGCATCCTCGAAGGCGTCAAGAAACATCCCGATTTCAAGATCGTCAGCTCCGTGACCGGCGATTGGGATCAGACCACGGCGCAGAAGGCGGTCGCGACCGTGCTGCCCTCGCTCCCCGCCATCGTCGGCGTCGTCGATCAGGGCGGCGACGGCTATGGCGCGGCGCAGGCCTTCGCCGCCGCCGGCAAGCCGCGCCCGACCATCATCGAAGGCAACCGCCAGGACGAGTTGCAGTGGTGGAAGGAGCAGAAGGCCAAGGACGGCTATCAGACCTGGTCGGCCTCGATCGCGCCCGGCGTCTCCTCCCTCGCCTTCTGGGTCGCCCAGCAGGTGCTCGATGGCCGCAAGGACATCCCGCATGATCTGCTGGTGCCCTATCTCGCCTTCACCCAGGCCGATTTCGAGCAGGAATTGCCGAAGATTCCGACCGGCGGCGTCGCCAGCCACGAATATACGCTCGACGAATCCAAGGCCGCCATCAAGGCCAACATGAAGTAAGCGGCGCGGCGTTCGCTGGGGACGAATGCGAGATGGCGAACGCCGAACTGGTCAAGCTGGAGGGCGTCGCCAAAGCTTTCGGCGCCGTGCGTGCGCTCGGCGGCGTCAGCCTCGACATTGGCGCTGGCGAGTGCGTCGGCATCGTCGGCCACAACGGGGCCGGCAAATCGACGCTCATGCATGTGCTGATCGGCGGCGTCGCGCCCGACGCCGGCCGCATCCTGGTTGGCGGCGCCCAACAGACGGCCTATGGCGCGGCGCAAGCCAAGGCGCTCGGCATCCGCTGCGTATTCCAGGAATTGTCGCTCTGCCCCAACCTTACGGTGGCGGAGAATGCGCGGGTGTTTCATCCGGGAGTCAGCGGCTGGGGCTGGCGCCGGCGCTCGGCTAAGCTCATCCTCGACAAGCTCGACGAGATTTTTCCCGGCCACGGCGTCTCCGGCGGCGATCTCGTCGAAAGCCTGTCAATCGGCCGCCGGCAGATGGTGGAGATCGCGCGCGCCTTCACCGTCAGCGACCAACCGGCGCGCCTCGTCGTGCTCGACGAGCCGACCTCCTCGCTCGACGAGCATACCGCGCTTCAGTTGCTCGCCTATATCCGCCGCGCGGTGGGCGAGGGCGTCAGTTGCACGCTCATTTCCCATATTCTGGGCGAGGTGCTGTCGGCGACCGACCGCATCGTTGTCATGCGCGACGGCAAGGTCGTCGTCGCCGATCAAACAGGCGCCTTCGACCGCGCCCGCCTGATCTCAGCGATGGGCGGCGTCGAGAGCCACGCGCCGCGCCAAGCGCGCGCGCAGAGCGCGGCCGAAGCGCCGGTCCAGGTGCGCATCCGCCCCGCCCGCCAGCCCGACGGGCAGGAACTCGTCGCCCGGCGCGGCGAGATCATCGGGCTGGCGGGGCTCGCCGGCCACGGCCAGACCGATCTCATCGTCGCCGCCTTCGACGCGGCCGGGCGGCGCGGGGCGGCCGAGATCAACGCGCCCGTCGCTTTGGTGGCGGGCGACCGCCAGTCCGACGGCGTGTTCCCGCAATGGTCGATCGCGGAAAACATCGCCGTGCGCTCGTTCGAGAAGCTGAAAGCCGGCCCGCTGCTGTCGCTAAAGCGCGAGCGGGCTTTCGCGGAAGAATGGAAAGCGCGCATCAGCATCCGCACGCCCGACGTCGGCGCGCCCATCCTGTCGCTCTCCGGCGGCAACCAGCAGAAGGCGTTGTTCGCCCGCGCGCTCGGCTCCGACGCTGGCATCGTGCTGATGGACGACCCGATGCGTGGCGTCGATTACGCCACCAAGCTCGAAGTCTACGACCTCGTGCGCGAGGAGGCCGCGCGCGGCCGCACCTTCCTCTGGTACACGACCGAAACCGAGGAGCTGAAAAACTGCGACCGCGTCTATATTTTTCGCGACGGAATCATCGTCGCGCATCTGGCGCGCGACGAATTGACCGAGGAGCGCGTCATCCATTCCTCCTTCGCCGGGGCGCATTGAGATGAGCGCCGTCGCTTTGCCCGGCGAGACCGCGCGCGGTCGCGGCCCCGATTGGCGTCGCGCCTTGCGCGCGCTGCTGCCGGCGGTGTCGCTGGCTTTGGTGCTGGGCGCCATCGCCTGGATCAACCCCCGCGTCATCAGCTATTTCGGCTTCACGCTGATGCTGAATTATGCGGTGCCGATCGCGCTGGCGACCCTGGCGCAGATGTTCGCGATGACGGCCAACGACATCGATCTCTCGATTGGCGCCTTCGTCGGTTTCATCTGCTGCGTCGTGGCGACTTATCTCAACCAGAGCGCGTGGCTCGGCGCGCTGCTTCTCGTCGCCTGCGTCGCCGGCTATGCGGCGCTGGGCGCGCTCATCCATGCCCGCAATCTGCCGTCCATCGTCGTCACGCTCGGCATGAGCTTCGTCTGGCAGGGGCTGGCGATCCTTCTGCTGCCCAAGCCCGGCGGCCATGCGCCGATCTGGCTGCAAGCCACGATGAGCTACCGGCCGCCCTATGTTCCGCTGCCGATCCTGGCCTCGCTGCTCATCGCCGCCATCGCCTGGTTCGGCCTGATGCGCACCTCTTATGGCGCGATCCTGCGCGGCGCCGGCGGCAACGCCACGGCCATCGCGCGCGCCGGTTGGTCGATGCTGCGCGCCAAGGCGATCCTGTTCGGGCTCGCGGGCCTGTTCGGCGTGTTCTCGGGCATGGCGCTGGTGGGCATCACCGGCGCCGCCGACGCGCATCTCGGCGACGGTTACACGCTGCTGTCCATCGCCGGCGTCATCCTCGGCGGCGGCGAATTCGTCGGCGGCGTCGTCTCGCCCATCGGCGCCGTCATCGGCGCGCTGACGCTGACGCTGGCCTCGACGCAACTGCTGGGCTTCCTGCACATTCCGCCGGATTGGCAGGTGGCGGCCAACGGCGCCATCCTCGTCATCGTGCTCGCCGCGCGCGTCGCGATCAGCCAGCGCGGCAAAGCGCGATGAGCGCGCTCGCCGCCGCGCTGCGCCGCTTTCCCTGGGCGCTGTCCTTCGTCGGCGCCGCGCTCGTCTGGTTGGGCGCCATCGCCTATACTGGCGGCATGGGGGCCGGCGGCATGTTGACCACCGCGCTGTCGCTGGCGGTGTTCACCGTTATCGTCGGCGTCGGGCAGATGTTCGTCATCACGCTGGGGCCCGGCAACATCGATCTTTCGCTGCCCGCTAATATTGGTCTGGCCAGCGCCGTCGCGATGAAAACGATGGAGAGCGGCGGCGTCGCGCTCGGGCTCGTCGCCGCCATCGCCTGCGGGCTGGCGGTCGGCGGCGCCAATTATCTGCTCATCTGGGCGCTGCGCATCCCGCCGATCATCGCGACGCTGTCGTCAAGCTTCATCATCCATTCCATCGACATCGCCTATGGACGGGGGCTTCAGATCAAGCCGCCGCCGGGGTTCGCCGATTTCACCAACATCGAAATCGCCGGCGTTCCGCTGCTGGCGATCCTCGTCGGCCTGTTCACGCTCGCCGCCGGGGTGACGTTGAGCCGCACGGTCTATGGCCGCTCGGTGCTGGCCATCGGGCAGAACGCGCGCGCGGCGCGCTTCGCCGGCGTCAAGGTCGAGCCGATCCGCTTTGCGACTTACGCGATGTGCGGC
>JAJYDD010000336.1 GCA_021777795.1 Pseudomonadota bacterium
CGGCTTCCACAAGACCGGCTGCGGCGCGGCGATCTATCTGTTGCAGCCGGGCGCCAACACCCGCGTGCGCTCCTGGACGCCGACGCCGGGGCCGCAATTCGGCTTCCTCGTCACTCATAACGAGTCGATCTCGATCGCCGATTATTTCACCCTGCGCGACGACAAGGGCGAGGCGATCTATCGCCCGACCTGCCATTACGCCTATCACCCCTGCGACGACGCGGTGCTTTCGCTCCACGAATTGTTCGGCCGCGCCGGCAAGATGCAGCCGAAAAACCACATCCTCGGCGAGACCGAGATCGTCGATGGCGTCGACGAATTGGGCGTGCTGCTCTACGGCCACGCCAAGAACGCCTATTGGTACGGCTCGCAGCTTTCGGTGGAAGAAACCCGCGCGCTCGCGCCCTATCAGAACGCCACCGGCTTGCAGGTCACTTCTGCCGTGCTCGCTGGCATGGTCTGGGCGCTAGAGAACCCGAAGGCCGGCATCGTCGAGGCCGACGAGATGGACTACCGGCGTTGCCTGGAAGTGCAGCGGCCCTATCTCGGCCCCGTCATCGGCGCCTATACCGATTGGAACCCGCTGACCGACCGGCCGGGCCTGTTCCCCGAGGATATCGACGCCAGCGATCCCTGGCAGTTCCGCAACGTTCTGGTGCGGTGAGCGAAACCAGCTTCCTCTATATCGACTATGGCGCCTCGGCCCTCATCGGGCGCGAGTTGCGCTATAGTCTGGCGACGCTGCGGGCGGAAATTCCAACGGCCCGCGTCGTCGTCTACACCGACAAGCCGCAGGTTTATGAAGGCCTGCCGCTGACGCCGCGCCCGCTGGGGCCCGATCTCGCGCGCTGGACGCGCCAGGGCGCCTATAATCACCGCATCAAACCCGCCGTGCTCGCCGATGCGCTGGCCGCGCGCGGCGGGCTCTGCGTGCTGATGGATACGGATAGCTACATCCGGCCGGGCTTCGCCGCCGCGCTCGAAGCCGCTGCGGCAAACGGCCCGGCGATGGACCAGTTCGAGACCCGCGACCCCTACCCCGAGTTGGCCGGCTGGTCGGCCGCCCTGCCCGGCGGCGCCTATGTCTATGAGCCCGAGACCGCGATCATGTTCAACAGCGGCCTCATCGCCGCGCGCGCCGGCCGCGACGAGGCGGCGCTGGCCGAGGCGCTGGCGCTGATCGACGCGCTGTGGGACGACGGCAAGCGGCTGTTCAAAATCGAGCAGATCGCCGTCAGCGAGGCGTTTCGCCGCGCCGGGCTTCCCATCGGCGAGGCGAACCCCGCCTTCCAGCATTATTTCCGCCGTAGCCTCAAGCGCTATATGCACTGGCGGCTGGCCGGCTGGGAGCGCCGGCCGTTCGCCCCGACGCGGCCGTTCATCGCGCATCCGAGAAACGCGGTGCGGGCGTTCAATCTCATCGACCGGCTGACGGGCTTTTCCGGCGCACGCGGATGAGCTTACGCCCGCACGGCGCTGAGCACGCGCACGTCATGCGTCTCGCAAAGCTTGGCGAGGCGCGGCTCGGCGACGCCGAGGTCGCCGACCCGGTAGCCGAGCCCCTCCAGCGCCGCCCGCACCTCGCGAGAGGGCGCGCCGAGCCGGCCATGCGCCTCGACGAGAATCGCCCGCGGACGGATGGTCATGTCGCGCAAGACGCCGAGTTCCGCGCCTTCGCAATCCAGTTCCAACACGTCGCAGGCCGGCAGCGCCTCGGCGGGCAGGATCGGCCCCATCGCCTCGTCGTCGCCGACGTAGACGCCGATGGCGGCGCCGACCGTCGCGCATTCCACCCGCACCCGCGCCGCGACGCCGTTCATCGCCGCCGTCCGCGTGACGCGGCCGACATGCGCCGGCGAGCCCTCGTAGCAGAGCACGCGGCCCTGCGGCCCCGCCAGCCGCGCCGCCTCCACCACCGTCACCCCGAGCCCGCCGCCGACCACAACGACGAAATCGCCGGGATGCACGGCGCCCTTGAGGCCCTGCATCAGCGCGAATTCGTAATCGGCGATGTCGTCGCGGTCGTCCGGCGTCCAGTGGCGCGGCGCGATTCCATCGCCAAGCCGGCGGTCGGCGACGATCACGCCGCTGTAGCGCACCTCGCCGCGCAAGGGCAGGCGTGGCCGCAACGCGCGCTGATAGAAGGCGCCGAGCGTGCGCCGCCAGCGCCGGTCGAAGCGCAATCTGGCGCCCTGCGGGGCCTCGTCCCGAACCTCCGTCACTGCGGCTCCTTGCCCAAACGCCTTGTTCCCGCGCGCGCCGCCGGGTTAAGCGTGCGCCCCATGCTGAGACCGCTAGAGGATATGCCATCGCCTCGGCAAGAGGCGACGGAATGGACGCAGGCGCCGCGCGCGCCCTTCCGCCTGCGCCCCAGCGCCGAGGCGGAGCGGCAGGGCTTCGTCCAGCTTCTCGCCGGCGAGCGCCGCGGCTTCGTCCCCGCCTTGCCGGGGGCGCCGCTGATGGTGTTTCCGGCCGGCCCCTTGCGCTGGCGGGCCGCCGAGGCCAGCGTCGAGCCCGTGGGCCTCGCGGGCCGAGGCGCGTCGCGGCTCAAGGCGCTGGCGCCCCTCTACGGCAAGGCGGCGCTGCGGTTCGGCGGCCTCGTCGTGCGCCCGGACGGCGCGCGCGCGGCGACGCGGGCCTATCGCAAGCTCCTCAAGTTCGCCCGCGCCTCGGGCTTCGCCTTCGACGGCGAAACGCTGGCGCGCCATCCCGAATTGGTCCTCGGCTGGCCGCCGGGCGAAGCCGGGCCGGCGCATCCGGCGCCGAAAATCGCCGTCGCCCTGCACCTGCACTATGTCGAGCTGTGGCCCGAGATCGGCGGCCTTTTGAAACGCTGGCGCCGGCCGTTGACGCTGCTCGTCAGCCTCACGCGCGCCGATTCCGAGGTGGAGCGCGCCCTCCGCGCCGATTTCCCGTCGGCCGAAATCGAGGTCGTCGCCAACAGCGGGCGCGATGTGCGCCCGTTTCTGGCCTGGCTGGAGGCGGGGCGGTTCGACGCCTTCGATCTCGTCTGCAAAATCCACGGCAAGCGCTCGCTTCGCGAGGGCGCGGCGCCGCTGTTCGGCGAGCTTTTCCGCCGCGCCGCGTTCCTCGATCTCATAAGCGACGACGCGCGCGTGGGCGAAATTTGCGCGGCCTTCGCCGCCGCGCCCGACCTCGGCCTCATCGGGCCGGAGCGGTTTCGCGCCCGCTCGCGCCACGGCGAGCCCGCCGAAGTCATGGGACAGAGCCGCGCGACCATCGAGGCGCTTTGCGCCCGCATGGGCGCGCCGGCGCCGGGGGCCGATTACGACGTGTTCCACGGCACGATGTTCTGGGCGCGGCCGCGGGCGCTGGCGGGTCTGCGCGATCTCCGCCTCGCCGGCGAGTTTGCGCCCGAGGTCGGGCTCTCCGACGGCGCGCTCGAACATGCCGTCGAGGGCCTCATCAACCATGCGGTGCGCGCGCGCGGCTTTCGCGTCGCAGGAACCACCGCGCCATGAGCGACCGCATCGTCGCGCTCTACTGGGACAATATCGACCCGCGCGTGGTTGAGGCGCAGCGCGCGGTGTTCGCGCATTTCGGCTACGTCATCGACCAGCGCGAGCGCACCGGCCTCAACCACGGCGATTTTCTCGACGCCTATATGGCCGAACTCGGCCCCGACGATTGCGCGCTGCTGACCGACATCGATTGCTTCCCGCTCAACGGCGAAATCGTCGCCCGCGCCTTCGCCGCCGCCCGCGAAGGCGCGATCTTCGGCTGCGCGCAATCGACCAACCACATCGACCCCGACCGGCTGTTCGTCGCGCCGATGTTCATGGCGCTCTCGCATAAAACCTGGGACGGGCTCGGCCGCCCGAGCTTTCGCCCGGATGCGCGAAACGACGTCGCCCAGAAGCTCCACGACCTCGCGCGCGCGCGCGGCGTCAGCGTCGAGATGCTCTATCCCTGGGGCGCGATCGTGCCGAAATGGCGGCTCGGCGATGTCGGGCTCTATGGCCTGGGCACGTTCTACCAGGGCGGCGTGTTTCATCTGTTCGAATCGCGCTGGACGCCCTTCGCCTTCCTGCTGTTCGACGTCGCCGAGGCGGTGCTGGCCGACCGCCCCATCGACTATTCCGCGCTGATGACCAAGGCGCTCAACACGCGAGGGCGCCAGAAATGGGCGCGCCGCTTCGCCCGCTGGCGCAAGGCGATCTGGTGGAAGCGGCTGAAAAAGCGGCTGAAGCCATGATCCCCGTCTATGTGCTGAACCTCGCCCGCTCGCCCCAGCGGCGCGCCCTCATGACGCGGGAACTGGCGCGCGCCGGCGTGGCGGCGGAATTCGTCGCGGCGGTCGATGGCCGGGCGCGCCGGCTGCCGCGTCATCCCCGGCTGTCGGTGGCCGAGACGGCGCTCATCCTCAGCCATCGCAAGGCGTGGCGCCGGCTGCTCGACAGCGGCGGCGAATATGCCGTCGTGCTGGAGGACGACACGCATCTGGGCGCGGGCTTCGCGGCTGTGCTCGACGCCGATTGGCGGCGCTTCCCTTTCGATGTCGTCAAGCTGGAAACCAGCTTCGACCGCGTCTGGCTGGCGCGGCGCGTGACGGCCTTTGGCGAACGGAAGTTGCGCCGTCTCGGCGCCGAGCATCTCTGCGCCGCCGGCTATCTCATCAGCCGCGCCGGCGCGCTGAAGCTGTTGGAGGCGACGCGCGGGCTCGCCGAGCCCGTCGATCACGCGCTGTTCGGCCGCGCGGCGGTGTTCGAAGGCCATGTTGTCGCCTATCAGCTCGATCCCGCCATCGTGGTGCAGGACAACCTGCATCCCGACGCCGCCGCCCGCTGGGGCGTGGCGACGACGTTGCACGAAAGCGACCGCGCGCGGCTGGCGGCGGCGGCCAAGCGCCGCAAGCCCAGCGGCCTCGCCCGCCTCGTGCGCGAGGCGGGCCGGCTCGTCGATCAGGCGCGGCGCACGCTGTGGCTCGCGCCACGGATGCGGCGCGAGCGGGTGAACTGGCGCTAGCGGTCCGCGTTCGGTTGGAATCGCGAGAGTCCCCTCC
>JAJYDD010000337.1 GCA_021777795.1 Pseudomonadota bacterium
TCTCGTTGGAAGGCCAACGAAAGTCTGCTTAGAGTCTTTTGTTTTTGCAGGATTTTTGTCCAAAAACCGGTGGCCACTTTTTGGAAATCCGGCTTTGGGCGTCAGCCGTTGGCGACGCGGGCGCCGCGTTCGCGGCGGAACAGATAGCCGGCCTGACGCACCGAGCGGATCTCCGCGCCGACGTCGGCGGCGCGCAGCTTGATTCGCAAGCGGCTTACGCAAGTGTCGATCGCGCGCGTCGGTTTGCCGTCGGGCTCGGCGCCGGTGACGACCGGGTGCAGCGACTCGCGGCTGACGATATGGTCGGCGTTTTCGGCGAGCATGCGCAGCACGGCAAGCTCGGTCTCCGTCAATTCGTCGCGATGCGAGCCGTCCGGCCGCAGCACGGCGCGAGTCGTCAAATCGACGCGCACGCCGCCGAATTCGCGCACCATGCTGCGATCGTCGTGCGGAGGGTTTCGCGCGGCGAGCATGTTGCGCACGCGCAGATACATCTCCTCGGGATCGGCGGGCTTGGCCAGATATTCCTGCGCGCCGAGCAGCAGCGCCTTGATTCGGTCCGCCGTGTCGTTGTGCGAGGAGACGACGAGCGCCCGGGCGCCGATCTGCACGGCCTCGACGACGAGATCGAGCCCGTCGCCGTCGCGCAATTCGCGATCGACGATGGTGACCGCCGGCCTCAGCACCGGCAGCAGCGCGCGCGCGTCCCCTATCGAGGCCGCGCCATAGAGATCCAACTCAGAGTTCTTGAAGAAGGGCGACAGCGAACTGCGGAGCGCGTGGTCTCCCTCGATGACAAGCGCACGATGGTTCAACGGCAAATCCTCCTCATCCTCAGAGAGTCTTCGCCGTGCCGCAGGCCTTGCGGTTTGCGTCGCCAGCGATATTGGCGCCGGAAATTTCCGGCGTCGCTCTGGGCGGTAAAAGGCCGCGATTTTGCGCCACCTTCGCCACAGAGATGCGCTCGCAGGGTTTCGTAGGTCAATTAAAGAAATGTTATGTTTCCCGCTACGGTTTCATCATGCGCATTTATTGCGTGATTTATCGCACATGTTCGTGTTGTGATCTGTGACAAATTATTCTGATATTGTATCTCAAGAAACTCCTATAGCCCCATAGGTGTATATAGTCATGTATAATTGTGACATTTGTGCAACTTACGTCCTGTAATTGGGGCAACACGACGATGGTCGATATTAAAGGCAAGATGTCGGGTTACCTCACGGCCCAAATGGAAGGCGGCATTCTGTACTAGGGCTACGGCATGAACATAGATACCAATCCCGCTAACCGGGATTTGCTCGGGCCGTGGCGTGGTCTCGACCGCCAATTGGCAGGGCCGGGCCGACGGCTTCGCAACCCGCCTGATGATCACCCGCTCGTTCTGATCGGCTGATCCAGTCCCTAGGCTCCGGGGCGGCGACGTCCCGGAGTTCTTTTTGTGTCACATCGAAGCCAGCAACTTTTTCGCCGCCTTCAGGTGCGGGATGTCGACCATCTTGCCGTCGATGCCGAGCGCGCCGGCGCCGGGCGCGGCCTCGAAGGCCTCGACGATGCGCCGCGCCGCGGCGATTTCGGCCTCGCTCGGCGAATAGCAGGCGTTGATGACGGCCACCTGATCGGGATGGATCGCCATGCGGCCGAGGAAGCCGTCGCGGCGCGAGCGCCGGCAATCGGCCTCCAGGCCCTTGAGATCACGAAAATTGGTGTCGACCGTGTCGATGGGCGCGGTCTCGGCGGCGCTGGCCGCCAGCAGGCATTGCGCGCGCGCGAGTTGATAGGGGAAGGTCCAGGCCCCGTCGGGCTCGCGATTATCCGTGGCGCCGAGCGCTGCGGCCAGATCCTCGCCGCCCCAGGTCAGCCCGATGAGACGTGGATGCGCCGGCGCGTAGCTCCCCAGCGCGAACATCGCCCGCGGCGTCTCGGTGGCGACAACGAGGATCTTCACCGCCCCGATCGGCAGGCCCGCCATCGCCTCGAAGGCGTCGAGATAATGGCCGAGCCGCTCAACATCCGCTCCGCCCTCGGCCTTGGGCAGCATCACCGCCTCCAGGCCAGGCTTGACGATGGCGCCGAGGTCGTCGAGCGCGAGGCCGGAATCGAGCGCATTGATGCGCACGAAGGTCGAAAAGGCGCGAGCGCCGCGCGAATCCAGCGCGGCGCCGACCATCGCGCGGGCGCGGGGCTTTTCAGAGGGGGCGACGGAATCTTCGAGATCGAGGATCAGCGCGTCGGCGCCGCTCGCCTGCGCCTTGACGAACTTGCGCTCGGAATCGCCGGGCACGAACAGCAGTGATCTCAGCTTCATGATCTCTCCCTCGCTCATCCTGTTTTCCTGCCCTGCGAGGCCGGCGTAAATAGGGGCCTGACTTGGCGGCCGGGCGGATCGGGAGAAAGGTAACGCTTCGTTTATTCTTGTGATCGCATTTTCCAGACGAGGGCCCCTCAGTCTATTCCTGCGGGGCCGGCTTCACCTTGAAGCGGACGCCGCGCCTCGCCGCCGCCTTGACCCAGCGCGGCCGGATCGAATCGATCGTGCGCCCGGTCTCGGAGCGCCAGCCCGGCGGCGCCTTTTCCACCGGCCCGTGGCCGGGGCCGGCCTCGATCTCAACCACGCGATAGCCGCGCGCCTTCAACCAGATGAGGAACTTCGGCAGCATCGCGGCCGTCCACGGCTTATCGTCGTGCAGCACCAGCATGCCTTTGCGCGCCCGGTCGAGGCGGGAGAAGATGAGCTTCAACTCCTGCTCCGGCGTCATCGGGATCCAGTCGGAGGCCCAGAGATCGACGCTGAACACGGCGACCCTGTCCTTGGCGAACCAGGCGTTGAGATCGGCGGTGTCGGCAAAGCCGGTGTAGCGGAAGAACGGCGCGTGCAGCTTGAGCTTGCCGAGATCGTCCGGGTCGCCGTCGGGGAAGCTCTGCCCATAGGCGGCGCGCTCGACGGCGACGGCGCCCTTGAGGATGTCGGCGCGGGCGGTCGCCTCGGGCATGTAGCGCAAAGTCGGCTGCGGATGGCTGTAGGTGTGCAGGGCGACATTATGGCCCTCGACGACCTCGCGGCGCGCCAGTTGCGGCGCGGCGTCGACCTTGCGGCCGATGGCGAAGAAGGTAGCGCGCACGCATTGCGCCTTCAGCGCGTCGAGGACGAGCGGCGTCGTCTTGGGGTCGGGGCCGTCGTCGAAGGTGAGGATCACCTCGTGATCGGCCAGCGGCAGAGTGTCGGGATAGGTCTTCCAGCCGACCTTGAGGCCGCCCTCGGTCCCGACTTTCAGCGTCCGCGACACCCCCAGCGCATCCGGCCCACATTCGGCGGCCTGGGCGAGGGTGAACGAGACCGCCAGCAGCGCGATGGCGGGTAGGCAAACCTTAATCATAAGCGTTCCTGAGACGAATTGTCTCGACGCGTCAAGCGGGGCGCGTTAACGGTCGCTTACGTTTGAAGGTCTAGGTTCCGCGTCAGCCACTCAAGTCGCAGAACGCCATGTCGTCTTTAACCGCCACTGTTGCGCGCTTCGCCGTTTTCGGCCTTCTTGGCCTGTCGCTGGCCCGTTGCAGCGCCGGGGTCGATGACGAGCCGATCGGCTATGTCGGCGGCTCGGCCGCGCCGCGCCCGCATGATTTCCCGATCCAGGGCATCGACGTCTCCAAATACCAGGGCGACGTCGACTGGAGCCGGGTCGCCGACAGCGGCGTCAAATTCGCCTGGATCAAGGCGACCGAGGGCGGCGACCATATCGACGCCAAATTCCAGGCCAATTGGGACCGGGCGAAGGCCGTCGGCATCGCGCGCGGCGCCTATCACTTCGTCTATTGGTGCCGCTCGCCGATGGAGGAGGTGCGCTGGTTCGAGCAGAACGTGCCGGTCGAGTCGGATTCCCTACCGCCGGTGCTCGACGTCGAATCCGATTCCGAATCGCGCACCTGCCACAGGCATCTCGAACAGCAGCAGACCATCGCAGAGATGCAGATGATGCTGCAAGAGATGGAGCGCTATTTCGGCAAGAAGCCGATCATCTACACCTCCGTTGACTTCTATCAGGCGATCCTGTCCGACGGGGCCTTCGCCGATTATCCGATGTGGGTGCGCTCGACGAAATACTACCCTTCGGTCAAATATGGCGGGCGCTCCTGGATGATCTGGCAATATCAGGCCGACGGCCATATTCCCGGGAATCCGCGGAGAGGTGGATCGCAACGTGTTTTACGGCTCCCGGGATCAGTGGAACGAATTTCTGGCCTCGCTCAAGTGACGGCTGAGAAAATCCGCGACGCGGCGACGCTCATTCTCATCGAGCGCGACGGCGCCTCGCTCAAGCTGCTGATGGGCCGCCGGCACGAAGGCCATAAGTTCATGCCGGGCAAGTTCGTCTTTCCCGGCGGCGCGGTCGATGCGGGGGATCAGCGCATGGCCGTGGCGTGCCCGCTCGACGATCCCGTGGCGGCCAAGCTTTTGACCAAGACGCGCCGGACCTCGCAGGATTACGCGCGCGCGCTGGCGCTGGCCGCCATCCGCGAGACCTTCGAGGAGACGGGCCTCGCGCTCGGCGTGACGGACCACGGGCCGCCGCCGGATCCGCCGGAGGGCGTCTGGTCGCGCTTTGCCGAGACGGGGGTGTTTCCGACGCTGGAAGGGCTCGATTTTCTCGCCCGCGCGATCACCCCGCCGGGGCGGCCGCGCCGGTTCGACGCGCGCTTCTTCGTCGCCGACGCCTCCTGGATCGCCCATCGCGGGGAAGGCGTGATCCACGCGGATGCGGAATTGACGGAACTGGTCTGGGTCGGCCTCGACGAGGCGCTGAAGCTCGACATCCCCAACATCACGCGCACGATTCTGGGCGATCTCGCGGCCCTCGGCCCAGGGCCGTGGGATCGCGCCCGGCCGCGTCCGTTCTACCGCATGCTGCGCGGCAAGCATGAGGTGGAGGCGATTTGAGGGGCGGTTCGTTTTCGTTACGAAAGCGAGAGATCGTCGGCCCTCAGGCCG
>JAJYDD010000338.1 GCA_021777795.1 Pseudomonadota bacterium
GGCGCTCGTCGACGCCTATCTCGCCCGTCGCGCGCTCGATTATCTCGTCGGCTTCAACCTGTCGCCGGTGCTGTGGCGCAAGCTGCCGGGCGCGCGCTCGGCGGGAAGGGTGCAGTCGGTGGCGCTGCGCATCGTCTGCGACCGCGAGCTGGAGATCGAGAAATTCACGGCCCGCGAATATTGGTCGATCGTCGCCCATCTGCGCACTCCCGCCGAGGCCGCGTTCACCGCCCGCCTCGTCGGCGCCGACGGCAAGAAGATCGGCCGGCTCGACGTCGGCTCCGGCGAGGAGGCGCGGGCTTTCGAATCCGCGCTCGCCCAGGCCCGCTTCTCGGTCGCCTCGGTCGAGGCCAAGCCGGTCAAGCGCCATCCGCAGCCGCCCTTCACCACCTCGACGCTGCAACAGGAGGCCTCGCGCAAGCTCGGCTTCGCGCCGGCGCGCACCATGCAGATCGCGCAGCGGCTCTATGAGGGCGTCGACATCGGCGACGGCCCGGTCGGCCTCATCACCTATATGCGCACCGACGGCGTCGATCTCGCCCCCGAGGCCGTGGAATCGGCGCGCCAGATGATCGGGCGCGACTTCGGCGAGGCTTATGTGCCCAAGGCGCCGCGCAAATATCAGGTGAAGGCGAAGAACGCCCAGGAGGCGCACGAAGCGATCCGTCCGACCGACGCAACCCGTCGGCCCAAGGACATTTCCAGCCACCTCGACCGCGACCAGGCCCGGCTCTACGAGTTGATCTGGAACCGCACCATCGCCTGCCAGATGGAGAGCGCCGAACTGGAGCGCACGACCGTCGATATTCTGGCCGAAGCCGGCGCCCGCAAGCTCGATTTCCGCGCCACCGGGCAGGTGGTGCGCTTTCCCGGTTTTCTGGCGCTCTATCAGGAGGGGCGCGACGACGAGGGCGCCAAGGCCGCCACGGGCGAGCCGGAGGACGAGGAGTCCGCGCGCCTGCCGCCGATGAAGGCGCAGGACGCGCTGCGCAAGGAGCTGCTGGAGACCACCCAGCATTTCACGGAACCGCCGCCGCGCTACACCGAGGCGTCGCTCATCAAGCGCATGGAGGAGCTGGGCATCGGCCGGCCCTCGACCTATTCCTCCACCGTCGCCGTGTTGCAGGACCGCGATTACGTGCGCAAGGAGAAGAACCGGCTCGTGCCCGACGACAAGGGCCGGCTGGTCACCGCCTTTCTGGAGGCGTTCTTCGGCCGCTATGTCGAATATGACTTCACCGCCGACCTGGAAGAGCGGCTCGACAAAGTCTCCAACAGCGAGATGGATTGGAAGGATCTTCTGCGCGATTTCTGGCGCGCATTCTCCGCCTCGCTGGGCGAGATTAAGGATCTTCGCACGACCCAGGTGCTCGACAGCCTCAACGATCTCTTGGGGCCGCACGTTTTCCCCGCCAAGGGCGACGGCGGCGATCCTCGCGCCTGCCCCACCTGCGGCGTGGGCCAGCTTTCGCTGAAGCTCGGCAAGAACGGCGCCTTCATCGGCTGCTCGCGCTATCCCGAATGCCGCTATACCCGCGTGCTGTCGCCGACCGGCGAAGGCGACGCGGCCGGCCCGCGCGAACTCGGCCTCGACCCGGAAACCGGCGGCATGGTCACGCTGCGCAACGGCCGCTTCGGCGATTACGTGCAACTCGGCGAGGGCGAGAAGCCAAAACGCAGCTCGCTGCCCAAGGGTCTCAGCCCCGACGACGTGACGCTGGAGAAGGCGCTGAAGCTCTTGTCGCTGCCGCGCGAAGTGGCGCGCCATCCGACCTCCGGCGAGCCGATCGTGGCCGGCATCGGGCGCTATGGCGCCTATGTCCAGCACGGCAAGACCTACGCCAATCTCGACAAGGACGACGACGTGCTGGAGATCGGCGCCAATCGCGCCATCGACCTCATGATCGCCAAGGAGAGCGGCGCGAGTTCGCGCTTCGGCGGCGGCGGCGCCGGCCGGGTGCTCGGCGATCATCCCGAGGGCGGGCCGGTCAGCGTCAAGGCCGGACGCTTCGGGCCATACGTCAACCACGGCAAGGTCAACGCCACGCTGCCAAAGGGGACCAATCCCGACGAACTGACTTTGGAGCAGGCGCTGGAGGCGCTGAAAGCCAAGGCGGCCGGCGTCGTGCCGGGCGGGCGGCTGATCGGCGAACATCCCCAGGGCGGCGCCATCAATGTGCTGAGCGGCAAGTTCGGGCCTTACGTCAAATGGGGCAAGGTCAACGCGACCATCCCGAAATCGCAATCGCCGGAGACGATCACCGTGCAAGATGCGGTCGAGCTGATCGCCGAGCGCGAAGGCCGGCCGGCGAAACCCGCGCGGGCGGCGGCGAAGAAAGCCCCGGCGACCAAGAAGGCGGCCCCGAAGAAGCCCGCGGCGGCCAAGAAGCCAGTGGCGGCCAAGAAGCCGGCCGCCAAGGGCCGCAGCGCCGGCTAAGCGGCGGTTGCGCCTTCGCGGAAAACGCGCTTTGCTGCCCCTCGGATCGGGTTTTTGAGGGGCAGCCGCATGATGCGATCGTTGGGATTGGCGCTCGGGCTTGGCGTCGCGGTGATGGGCGCGGCGCAAGCCAAAACGCTCGTTTATTGCTCGGAGGGGTCGCCGGAGAATTTCCAGCCGGCGATCAACACCACCGGCACCAGTTTCGATGCGGCGCGGCCGGTTTACAACCGCCTGACCGAGTTCAAGCGCGGGACGACCGAGGTCGTCCCCGGTCTCGCGCAGAGCTGGGACATCGCCGACGGCGGCAAGACGATCACCTTCCATCTGCGCAAGGGCGTCAAATTCCACGCCAACAAGATTTTCACGCCGACGCGCGATTTCGACGCCGACGACGTGCTGTTCTCGTTCAACCGCCAGTGGAAGCCGGACAACCCTTATTACAAGGTGTCGGGCGGAAAATATGATTATTTCAGCGATATGGACATGCCTAATCTGCTGGCGTCCATCGAGAAGACCGACGCCTACACCGTCGTCTTTCATCTGAAATCGCCGAACGTCGCGATTCTGGCCAATCTGGCGATGGATTTCGCCGCGATCTCGTCGGCCGAATATGCCGATTTTCTGCTCAAGAAGGGCACGCCGGAAGTTCTGGATCAGGTTCCGCTCGGCACCGGCGCGTTCTATTTCGTCTCCTATCAAAAAGACGCGGTGATCCGTTACAAGAAGAATCCCGACTATTTTGGCGAGAAGGCGCTGGTTGACGATCTCGTCTACGCCATCACGCCCGACGCCACGGCGCGTTACGCCAAGCTGAAGGCCGGCGAGTGCCACATCAACGCCTATCCGCGCCCCGCCGATCTCGCCGAGATGCAGAAGGATGCGTCGTTGAAGGTGATGAGCGCCTCCGGCCTCAATGTCGCTTATTGGGCGTTCAACGCGCAGAAACCGCCGTTCGACAAGAAAGACGTGCGGCAGGCGCTGGCGATGGCGATCGACCGCGACGCCATCGTCAAGGACGTCTATCTCGGCGCGGCGGAGAAAGCCTCGACGCTGATCCCGCGCACGATGTGGGCCTTCGACAAGGACATCCCGCAAGTGGCTTATGATCCCGCCAAGGCCAAGCAGATGCTGGCGGCGGCGGGCGTCAAGACGCCGTTCGACATCGATCTCTGGTACATGCCGGTATCGCGGCCCTACAATCCCAACGGCAAGCGCATCGGCGAGATGATGCAGGCCGACCTCGCCAAGATCGGCGTCAACGCCAAGCTCCAAACTTACGAATGGGGCGAATACCGCAAGCGCGTCGCCAATGGCGAGGACACGACCGCCCAATATGGTTGGACCGGCGACAATGGCGATCCCGACAATTTCTTCTTCCTGCGCGGCTGCCCCGGCGGCAAGCCCGGCGACAGCAACCCGACCAAATGGTGCAACAAGGAATTCGACGACCTCTTGGTGAAAGCCCGCGTGACTTCGGACCAGGGCGAGCGCGTCAAGCTCTACAAGCGCATGCAGGAGATCGAACACGACGAGGCGCCGGAACTGCTGCTGGTGCATTCAACCGTCTATGAGGCGATGCGCGCCAATGTCGTCGGCTTCAAACAGAGCCCGCTCGGCACGCAAATCTTCGAGGGCGTGGATTTGAAGTGAGGCGCAGATGCGCGGCGCCGAATTCCCTCGCCCCGTTCTTCGCGGGGAGAGGCTTAGGGGCGGCTTGATGGCGAGAGCGGCGGTTGCGCGCCCATGCTGATCTATCTCATCCGCCGCGTCGCGCTGACGATCCCCACCTTCTTCGCGCTGATGTTCCTCACCTTCTTCGCCATCCGCCTCGTGCCCGGCGATCCCATCGAGGTGCGGATGGGCGAGCGCGGCGTCTCGCCTGAGAGGCTGGCGCTGTTGCGCCATCAACTCGGCCTCGACCAGCCGCTGTGGAAGCAATTTCTCGAATATGCCGGCCAGATCGCGCGCGGCGATTTCGGCGTCTCGCTGGCGACGCAGCAGAAGGTGCTGACCGAGTTCCTCACCCTGTTCCCGGCTACGCTGGAGCTTTCGCTGTTCGCGATGTTGTTTGCGATCCTCGTCGGCCTGCCGGCGGGCGCAGTGGCGGCAGTCAGGCGCGGCGGCTTTTTCGATCAGGCTTTGATGACGGTGTCGCTGTTCGGCTATTCGATGCCGATCTTCTGGTGGGGCCTCGTGCTCATCATGTTCTTCTCGGTGACGCTCGGCGTTCTGCCCGTCTCCGGGCGCATCGACCTCATCAATTACAGCTTCGACACGCCTACTGGCTTCATGCTGATCGACGCGGCGCTGTCGGATCAGCCGGGCGCGGTGTGGGATGCGCTGCGCCACCTCGTCTTGCCCGCCATCGTGCTCGGCACCGTGCCGCTCGGCATCATCGCGCGCATGACGCGCTCGGCGATGCTGGAGGTGTTGAGCGAGGATTACGTGCGCACGGCGCGCGCGAAAGGGCTGTCGCCGTTGCGCGTCGTCGGCGTGCATGCGCTGCGCAATACGGCGCTGCCGGTCGTCACC
>JAJYDD010000339.1 GCA_021777795.1 Pseudomonadota bacterium
CCGGCGCCTGCGTCGAGGCGGTCATGCGCGCCGGCGTCCAGTAATGCGTGGCGCCGTTGGCCTGCACGTTGACGACGACGTTGAGGTCGTGGGCCAGGCACAAGCGCACGGCCCCGACAAGTTGATCGACCAGCTTGGCCCGCTGCGCCGCCGGCGCCGCCAGGAACGGGCCGGGATCGACGGGCACGCGCAAAAAATCGAAGCCGGCTGCGCGCAGCGCCGCCAGATCCCGCCCGGTCGGGACGGGGCGCGACGGCTGGAACGGCGGCCAGGCGTAATCGCGGCGCGGCGCCGGATATTCGTTAGTGAGCTGGAACCAGGGAAAGGCGTTGACTCCGCGCCGCAGCTTCAAAGGGGTTGGACGCGCCGACGCCAGCGAGGCGCCGAGCGCGGCGGCGGCGGCGGCGGCGCCGGCGAGCGCGGCGCGGCGGGTCAGATCCATCGCGGCGTCCCCAGGGCTTCCTCCGGCCGCATCCCGCGCGGCGCGGCAAGCGCCAGGCACTCGCGCTCGTAAGCCGACAGCACGTCGCGCCACTTGAACGCAGCGACCGCCCGCGCCCGGGCGGCTTCGCTGAGCCGCGCGATGAGCCCGTCGTCAGCGAGCGCCAGCGCGATCACCGCCGCGCAACTTCCGACATCCTTGAACAGCAGCGCGGCCTCGCCCGCTGTCCAGCGGTTATAGACATTGTCATGCGCGATGACGGCGTTACCGGCCCACAAGGCCTCGACCAGCGAGGGATTGGTGCCGCCGACGGTGTGGCCATGCAGATAGGCGCGGGCGTGGAAGCGCAAGGCCCGCACGATCGCGGGATCGTAGATCGCGCCGGGAAAGACCACCTCGTCGCTGGCGGCGGCGCGCACTTCGGCGTGATAGGGATTGTCGGCCTCGAACTTGCCGAGCACGACGAGCTTAGCGCCGCGCCTTGCCGCCGAGAACGCCTTGACGAGGGTCAGAATGTTGTTGTCGGGTTCTATGCGCGCGATCGAGACCATATAGCGCCCCGGCTTCAGCCCCAGCGCGGCGAGCGGCTCGGTCGGCGCCGCCGCGACGGGATCGCCGCCATAAGGGATGACCACGGTCGCCTTGCGCGGTCGGCGGCTGGCGAGATGCCCGGCGATGGCGGGATGGTCGGCGACGAGGCGCTGCGAGGCCCAGGCGGCGATCCATTCGTTGACATAGAACCACGCCCGCACCGGCAAAGGCCATTTCGGCCGCTTCCACTCGATGCCGTCCATATTGGTGAACACCTTGCGCCCGGCGAGCCTCAGCACCGGCAGGAACGCCGCGCCGTTATAGCCGAGCACGAGGCAGACGCCCGGACGCTTCAGCGCGTCGCGTACGCATTTCCAGTCGAAGTCGAGCGCGCCGAGGCCGCCCTTGCGCGCGGTCTGGATGAAGATGCGGGTGATCCCGCGCCAGACGTCGGTGCGCACGCCCTCGGTGACCTTTTCGACATCCTCCTGGCAATAGACGCTGACCTGCCAGCCGCGCTCGGCCAGGAACAGGGCGTAGCGTTCGGCAAAAGTCTCGAAGCCGCCGTGGTTGGCCGGCACGCCGCGCGTTCCCAGGATGAGAAGAGTCTTTGGCGGCTGTGTCATTCTGGCTCATCCTCTGTCTCTATCCGACGCGCTTAAGGCGTCGTTCGGCTTCCTGAGCCTAGGAAGAGCAATCGAGGGGCCTGGCACATGGATTGCGCTGGCGTTGGGGCGTCGGCGCGGGGTTTGGGATTGGCAATGAAGATCGCCTGCATCCATCAGGGCTACGAGCTTTACGGCTCGGATCGCTGCTTTGCGGAAAGCGTGGCGGCGCTGCGCGAGGCCTATCCGGCGGCCGAGATCGAGGTCGTGCTGCCGAGGCCGGGACCGATCGTGGCCGCGCTCGCCCCGCACGCCAGCCGCATGACTTTCGAGCCTCTGTTCGTGCTGCGCCGCAAGACGCTGGCGCGGCTGGCGCTGACGGGATGGTTCATGCTGCCGTTGGCGCTCGCGCGCGCCGCCCGACGGTTCGCCGCCGCCGATCTCGTCTATATCAACACTTCCGTCGTGCTCGATCACCAGCTCGTCGCGCGCGCCTTTCCCGGCAAGGCGCTGCTGCATATCCACGAGATCCCGACCGGCCTCGCCCGCAAGATTTTGCGCGCGGCGGGGCTGTGGAGCGGCGCGCGGCTCGTCTTCAACTCGCGCGCCACCCGCGACAGCTTCGCCCCGCCCGCCGGGCGCGCCCATGAGGTGATCTACAACGGCCTCGACGGGCCGCTTGAGGCCATGCCCACGACCTATGCGGGCCAGCGACCGCTGCGCGTCGCGCTGATCGGCCGCGTCAACCGCATCAAGGGGCAGGATGTGCTGCTGGCCGCGCTCACGCGCTTGCCCGCAGAGGTCAGCGCCCGCATCGAGGCGCGCATGGTCGGCGGCGCCTTCGAGAATCCGGCGCTGGAGACCAAGCTGCGCGACGAGGTCGCGGCGGCGGGGCTTTCGGGGCGCGTGTCGGTCGAGCCTTTCGTCGCCGACACCGCGCCGATCTACGCCTGGGCCGATGTCGTCGTCGCGCCGTCGAAACTGCCGGAATCGCTGGGGCGGACCGCCATCGAGGCGATGAGCTTCGGGCGCCCGGCGCTGGTCTCGGCCATCGGCGGGCTCACCGAGGTCGTCGCCGACGGCGAGACCGGCTGGCATGTGCCGCCCGGCGACGCCGAGGCGCTCGCGGCCAGGCTCGAAGCGATCATTACCCGCCCGCAGGATTGGCGCGGCTTTTCCGCCAAGGCGCGGGCGCGCTACGAGGCTTTGTTCAGCCGCAAGGCCGCCGCCGAGGCGTTGGCGGCCGCCGCTGCGCGCACGCTTGCGCGGGCGCCCGCCGCCGCTCGGCCGGCGCTGGCGGCCAAGACCCGATGACGTTTCCAGCTATTCCCACGGAATGGCGTCGCCTCGCGCTGGTGCTGGGCGGCGAGGGCATGCAGAGCGGGTTGCATTTCGGCCTCAACCTCGCGCTGATGGCGCTGCTGCCCCCGCAGGAATACGGCGCCTTCGCCTTCACGCTCGTGCTGGGCGGCGTCGGGCTCGTCTACATGCGCTCGCTGGCCGCCATGCCCGCCAGCACCTATATCGGCCGGGCGCGCAGCGAGGCCGCCGCCGATTTTTACGAGGGCGTTTTCGGCGCGGCGGCGCTGGGGGTGAGCCTCGCCATGGCGGCGGCCGCCGGCGCCATCCTGTCGCGCTGGTCGGCGAGCGCGGCGATCAGCGGGGCAGCGGCGGTCGGGCTTTGGAGCCTGCGCTCGCATCTGCGCACCGTCGGCTTCGCGCGCCGTCGCGCCGGCGCCGTCACCCTCGGCGACGCCGTATTCGCCGCCACGGGCGTCGCGGCGACGGCCTTGGCGCTGGAGTTCGACTCGGACCCCCTGCAAGGCGCACTGGCCGCGCTCGCCATCGCCAATGTCGCGGGCGCGGTCGCCATTTCTCTCGCCCGCGGCGCGCGCCCGCGCGCCGATTTCGGCCGCCGCGCGCGTCGGTTCTATTTGCAATTGGCGTGGCGGCTCTCGTGGTCGCTCTACAGCGTCACCGCGACGGTGCTGCTTGGGCAGGGCGTGGCGTTCCTGGTGGTGGGCGTGGCCGGCCCCGCCGCCTTTGCGCCCATCGCGGCGATGCTGGCTTTCTTCGCGCCGCTGCGCATCTTCTCGATGTCGCTCGCCAATATGCTGCAACCGGAAATTTCGCGGCTGGCGGCGGCCGGCGACGAGGCGGCTTGGCGCAAGCTGCGTTCGGACTGGACCGCGCGCGCGGTCGGGCTGGCGCTGCTCTACGGGGCCGCCGGCCTGCTCGCCATCCCGCACTTGCACATGCGATCCCTCCAGCATCAACCGATCCTGTTTCTCGCGCTGTCGTCGTGGTCGCTTTATGCGGTGGTGCTCGCCTATCTGACGCCGCGGCTGCTGCTGGAGGCGCGCCTGCGCTTCCGTGAGATCGCCGGCGTCACGACGCTGGGCGCCGCCCTCGGTCTGGCCGCGACCGTGGTCATTCTGCAATTCGCCTCGCCGGCCTACGCCATCCTCGGCGCCGTGCTCGGCGAGGGCGTGGCGGCGGCGGCGACGTGGCGGCTGGCGGCGCGCCCGCTCGTGACCCGACGACGGCCGCCGCCTTTGGGTTTCTGGCGCCCCGGCATGGCGCCTTCCGCCGATTCGGTTTGAACGACGAGACCCCTGAAATGAGCAATGGCGCCGTGCTGAAATTCCCCGCCACGGAGCGCGACGAGCCCGGTCGGCCTCGGCCCTCCGCCGCGCGCGTGCGCCCGCTGAGCGAGGGCGATCTCGACGCCGTGGCGGAACTGTTCCTGCAACGCTTCCGCGCCGAGCGGCGGCCCGCCGGCGCCAAGGCGGAAATCGCGGCCTGCATGAAGGCGCTCTATCTCGACCACCCCGGCCGGGTCGGCGACGCCGACGCGCTCGTCGCTATCGACGGCGCCGGGACGCTCGCCGCCTTTTGCGGCGGCGCGCGCACGCGCTTTGTCTTCGACGGCCGCCCGGCGAGCGTCTGCGTCACCGGCACGCTGATGGCCTCGGACGCGCCGGGACATGCGCTGGCCGCCGTGCAACTGCTGCGCGAGGGTCGCAAGCTCGACTACGATCTCATCGTCACCGACAGCGCCAATCGCGCCTCGCTGGCGATGTGCCAGGCGACGGGCTATCGCGTCGTCTCGCCCGACAGCCTTGAATGGGCGGCAGTCTTCGACCCCGCGAGCGTCGCGCTGCACAAGATCCGCCAGCGCATCCGCGGCCCCTGGCTCGGCGCGCTGAAGCCGCTGGCCCGGCTCGCCGACGCCGCCGCCGGTGCCGCGCTGCGGGCCGCCGCAGGCGCGCCGAACCGCTCGGAATGGCGGGACGCGGAGGTCGACGACGAGGCCTATGCCGACATCGCGCCGCGCTTCCTGGAGCCATTCCGGCTGCGCCCGGATTTCACCCGCCAGGAGCTGTTGTGG
>JAJYDD010000340.1 GCA_021777795.1 Pseudomonadota bacterium
GCTGTCGCCGCAGTGTCAATCGGCGCTGAAAAATGCCCCCGGATCGGCGTCCAAAATTGACCCCTCCGGTAGCGGGTTGCTTTGCCATGAGCTTTGCTGACGTGGCCGGCCGGGAGGCCGGGCCTGTCAGCAAAGCTCATGGTGGACGAGGGCACGATCCGCGCGCAGGGGTCAGGGCTCGCGAAGCGACCCGCTTTAGCGGGCTTGGCCTTGACGCCGAGCACGGATCGGGCACTTGCTTGTCGGTTTCAGCGGATGTTGGCGTTGAGCGAGGCGGCGCCGGCTGGCGTTCAGGCGCGGTGCTTAAAGCGCCAGCTTTCGTTGCCGGTTTCGACGATATCGCAGTGGTGCGTGAGGCGGTCCAACAAGGCGGCGGTCATCTTGGGGTCCACAAAGACGCTCGGCCATTCGCCAAAATTGAGATTAGTGGTGACGAGAATCGACGTGCGCTCGTAGAGGCGGCTGACGAGGTGGAACAGGAGTTGTCCGCCGGACTGGGCGAACGGCAGGTAGCCGAGTTCATCGAGGATGACGAAGTCCATGCGGGTTAGATAATCGGCGATGCGGCCTTGGCGTCCGGCGCGGGCTTCGGCTTCGAGCCGGTTGACGAGATCGACGGTGGTAAAGAAGCGACCGCGAGCGCCGGCGCGAATGCAATTGCGGGCGATGGCGATCGCCAAGTGAGTCTTGCCGGTCCCGGTTCCGCCTACAATCACGCCGTTGCGTTGCTGGGCGATGAAGGCGCCGCCGGCGAGATCGCGCACGAGCGCCTCACTGATCGGCGTGCCCTTGAACGCGAAGTCGTCGATGTCCCAGCGGAATTCAACGAATTCCGCGTGGCCAACGGCAGCTTGGCGATGGTGAGTTGGTACTTGATCGAGCGCGCCTGTTTCTCGGAGATTTCGGCGCGCAGGAGATCGCCGACAAATCGCTGCGGCTCATGCTGGCGCTTCACCGCGACGCTGAGCGTCTCGTCATAAGCGGCCCTCATTCCGTAGAGCTTCAACTCGCCCATCATGTCGAGCACTTCGGTCCGTTCCATCAGACGCTCCTCAAGGCGTCGTAGCGGGCGCAGTCGGCGACCGGCGGCTGACGCAGCGCCAGTGACGCCGGCGTGGCGATTGTCGCCGGCGCCGGCGGCTCGCGGCGGCGGGCGAGAATGTTGAGGACGACGTCGGCGGAATGGACGCCCTCTGTCAGCGCCTGCGCGCACGCCGCCTCGACCGCCGGCAGCCCGTCGTTCAGCACGGCGGCGAGGATCTTGACCATCTGCCGGTCGCCGTCGTCGGAGCCGGCGAGCTTGCGGCGCACCCGCTCCAGCGCCGCCGGCAAGACCCAGTCCTTGAACGGCGCGCCCCGGACGAATGCTTCGCATTCGCCTTGAATTGCGCAGCGCGCCGGGCTTTCTCGCCAGCACCGGCACGTAATGCCAAGGGTTATAGGTCGTCTCCTCGCGCCCGAACTTGCGGGGATGTTCGCCCACGAGCCGCCCGTCCTGGCGGATGACGAGCCGATCGGCATAGGCGTGGATCTCGACCGGGCGGCCGACGGCGCTGGCGTTGACCGAGTAGCGGTTGTTGTCGAAGCGGACGAGACAGGTCTTCGACACCGACGCCGTCAGCGCGTGGAAGCCGTCGAACCGGCCGCCATAGGGAATAAGCTTCGGGCGCTCGTCCTCGAACATCTCCCAGATCGTACGGTCTGGCTGCTCGGGATGGGGATGCGCCTTGCCCCAAGCCAGGCACTTGTCGAGCAGCCAGGCGTTCAACTCGTCATAGGTCTTGAACCGGAGGCGCGGCGTGAAAAAACGCTCGCGCACCAAGCCGACCTGGTTTTCGACCTGCCCCTTCTCCCAGCCCGACGCCGGCGTGCAGGCGACCGGCTCGACCAGGTGATGCGAGCACATTTGCAGGAAGCGACGGTTATATTGCCGGTCCTTTCCGATGAAGATCGTCTCCACCGCCGTCTTCTCCCGGCGATGGCGCAGCCATCGTCCGGTGTTGTCGTAAATCCCGCGCCGGCAGGCCCCCTTGAAGAAAGCGAAGGCGCGCTCATGCGCGTCAAACACCATCTCCTGGCTTTCGCGCGGATAGGCGCGCACGAACATCATTCGGCTGTGGCAGAGCCGCATATGCGCGAGTTTCACCGTCGTCGTGACGCCGTTGAGCAGCACGATCTCATGGCTCCAGTCGAATTGGTAGGCCTCTCCTGGGGCAAACGTCAGTGGCACAAAAGCCGCCGCCGTCGCGCTGGCGTGCTCGCGGCTCCATCGGCGCGCGTAGCGGCGCACGGCGTCGTAGCCGCCGGAATAGCCCAGCGCCCGAAGCTCCTCGAATATCCGGATCAGCGTCAATCGCTCGCGCGCTACAGCCGTCGCGTTCGTCGTCAGCAGCCGCTCCAACGCCTCCTTCCACGGTCCGAGGCGTGGCATCGGCTGCACCTCGCGCTCGTAGGCGAACGCCGTCTCTCCAGACCGCAAAACCCGCCGCACCGTGTTGCGCGAGAGCTTCAGATCGCGCGCGATCTCCTTGATCGATTTGCCTCGATCCAGATGTTCCCGACGTATCCGCGCTATTGTTTCCAAAACCAACATCCCCCACCACCCACTCGCGCCAAAGCGGGCAGTCGATTCAGATCGATGTTAGGGGGTCAAATTTGGACGCCGATCCACCCCGAAACGGGGTCCATTTTGCACGCCGAAACACAGCGGCCAGCAGCGCCGAGGGCAGGAAGCTCGCCGGCGCCTGGCTGACGCCGACGACCGGATGGCCTGCGGCGAGCCAGGCCCCGACGTCCTTGTTGCCCAGCGTGGGGAGATGCAGTTTGCGCTGCGCGCCGTCGCGGGCGACGTAGTGCGCGAGGGCGGTCAAATGGCCCACCGCCATCCTGATCTCGTCAACCCAGTCGGGGCCGGGCACGGAAACGACCACGGCGACCGCGTCGCCCTTCGCGAGGCGCGCGCGCAGGTCCGCCGGCAGCGCCGCGTCGAGCGCCGCGCGGGCGATCGCGATCACCGGCGGCAGGCCGCTAGCGATAGGGTCGACTGGCGCGTCGTCGCCGTCGGGGGCGGACACGGACACGGACACGAACAGGGAGTCCATGTCGTCCCCCGCGTCGTCGGGATTCGCCTTGTCCGCGAGGTCCTTGAGCGATCCCCGCGCCGCGTCGGGCGCGTTCGCCACGACCCTGGGAGGCGCGTCCCAGACCGAGTTCTTCGGCTCGTCGGTCATCGCCGGCTCCCGGGGCCGGAGGGGATCGGGGCCTTGAGGCGGTAGTAGCGCGACCACGTGCGCGCCCAGCGCCCATCGGGGTCCAGGGCGAAAAGCTCACTGGTGACCTTCGGCTTGCTGGAGGGCAGCAGCAGATGCCCGGTCACCTGACCGAACAGCGCCGGGGCGAACCGGTGCGCGGGCCGCCACCCGTCGATGACGGGCGCATCGACCAGATCGGTTGGCGTCGGCCCGCCATCGACGGCGAGCCGGTCGAGGGCGTCGGCGAGGCGCCGCGCGTGGACGGCGATGTCCGCTAGGCTGCTTTGGCGGTTAGGAAACGAGATGGTCATGACATGGCTCTGCCGTTCGCCCTCGGCGCTCGGCCTCGGGACGGTGAAAGGGGACGGTTCGGGTGGGGACGCCCGCGGCTCGGACGTCGGCGGCTAGCCGCGCGCGCGGTCGGCGCGCGGGGCCGCTACTCGCGCTTCCGCGATATCGACGTCGCGACGGTCATCGTCGAAGACCTTGCCAGACCGAGCAGGGATGACTTCCGCCCCAACGGCATGGACTTGTCGTCCAGGGCGTACCAGCGCGACCACGTGCGCGCCCAGCGGGCGTCGTAGTCGATGGCGAACAGATCGTCGGTCATCGTGTGGTCGTCATGGAAAATAGGAGGGTTGGCGACGATCGTCCCGCTGAGCGCCGGTGTCCCGTTCAGGCCGATCCGGAATCCGGAGACGATGGGTGCGCCAACCATGTCCGCGGCGGAAGGCTTACCGGCGACGGCAAGGCGACTCAGGGCGTCGGCGAGGCGGCGAGCCTGATCTGCGAGGGCTGCGAGCCGGCTCTGGTCGTGGGGGAAAAGGATGGGCATGGCGAAACTCACCGATGCGCGGCGAGGGGCCGCGGAGTTCGAAGGGGAAGGTCGATAGGAAGGGCGCCGGTCGTCGCGCGTCAGGGCGCGCGTATGCCGGCTACGCGCAGCGCGCGTTCGGGGGATATCGACCGGAGCATCGACGGGGCCGAGGGCGACGGGGCGATGAGATTACGCATGGGAGGACTCGGGAACGCGACGTGTCCTCCGGCTGATGGATCAGCCGAGGCAGGTCCGGGAGGACGGGCGGACCTGCCGTGTGGCGCCGACGACTTCGGCTACCTTCGGTTCAAGCCCGGATATGGCGCGATGCGAGTGCATGGTGACGCCTATAGAGAACAAGAGGTGAACCGAGTCAATCGAAAGATCCCGAAGAGGGACGGATTACCAAGCGTTATGGTTAACGGACGGACGGCGAGACGCGTCGCGCGCCGAGGGAAATAACACTTGAGATCCCGCGCCGGTTGCGGCAGCATAAGAATATAATCGCTTGCTAGCATAATAGCACATTGGGGCCGCGCGATGTCGCCAGAGGGCAAGAAAGCGGCGGCGCGTGAGCGGAAGCAGGTGCTCGTCTACCTGGACCCCGATCTCGCAAAGGACCTGAAGATGGCCGCCGTACAGCGGGAGACCAGCGCGTCCGCCATCGCCGGCGAGGCGATCGCCGCGTGGTTGAAGCAGCACGGCATGTTGGGCATGCGAAAGGGGAAGCGCGCATGAACGTCTTCGACCTCGACGAGGCGATGATTCGAGAATACGCGCAGTTTTCGCGGTCGTTCACGAAGATCAGGGCTGACGACATCCGCACCCAGATCAACGCGGCGTACGACACCCGGAAATACTGGCCGGAACCGATCGTCCAGATCAATCC
>JAJYDD010000341.1 GCA_021777795.1 Pseudomonadota bacterium
CGTCGGCCGCCTCGGCGCCGCTCGCCGCTTCCACCTCGCTCGTCGCCTCAACCGCGCCTTGCGCGGCTTCGCCCTCCGGCGCCGCTTCAATTTGCGCCTCCGGCGCTTCGGCCACCGCCTCTAACTGCGGCTCCGGCGCGCTTTCCACCTCTACCGCAATCTCCGGCGCAGCCTCGGCGGCGTCTGGCGCCTCCGCCGCCGCGTCGCCTTCGGCGGCGGCTTCCGCCACGCTCTCCGGCGCTTCGCTCTCTGCTGCGATCTGCGCCGCCTCGCCTTCCGCCTCCGGGGCATCGCCTTCCGGCGTCGCCTCCGCTTCGACAGCCTCCGCCGCCGCTTCGGCGCTTGGCGCGGACGGCTTGATCGGCTCCATCGGCGCCCTGGCGTTGGCCGCTTCAAATTTCGCTTTGCTGACCTTGACCGGCTCGAAGCCGAGCGAGCGCAGGATCGAGGCGAACGGTTCGCCCGAGCAGCCAGTCAATGAGGTCATCTGCGGCGTGATGAGAAAGCCATAGGCTTCCGACGTCGGCCGCGAGCCCGACCGCATGTGATCGGGAATCGCGGCGCGGATGAGGTCGGATAGCCGCTCGATGATGTCGACCCGCACCACCCGTTCGCCGCAAAGGCGGAAGCCCGCGACGCGATAGGAGTCCGGCGACAACAGCCCCTCGTTAGCGAACGAGGTGCGCCCGGCCGAAGCGAAGGCGAGCAGCCGGTCGGCGCCGGGCTCGGTTCCGCGCCGCAGCGTCCACAACAGGGTGCATAGCGAGCGGGCGCCCGGCTTCAGCAGCGCCGGCGCATATATATATAGTGACCCGAAACGCACGCCGAGCTTGCGCAGGGCGCCGCGCGCGGTCTGGTCGAGCGCGCGCACGTCGTTGCGCACCCGGTCGCGATCGAGAACGCCGAGCGCTTCCGCGATCTTGCCGCCCAGCGCGCGCGCGGGTTCGGAAAGCTCGGCGCTCTCGCCCAGCGCCAACAGCGGACCCAGCACCTTGCGAATATGCGCGGCAAGCCATAGCGCGACGCGGGTCTCGACCGCCGCGCGATCGTCTCCCGCCAGCGCCTCGTCGGCGAGCAACACCGCGCGCGGCTGCAACAGGGCCTCGCCGGCCACGACCCTGGCCACGGGATCGCCGAGCCAGCGCATCAGCCCGTCGCTCGACAGCACGATCGATTCGTCGACCGAACGCGCGAATCGCGCGGCGCGCACGGCGAGTTCCTTGCCAAGCTCCTCGGCGTAATCGGCGCGCGCCGTCAGCGCCTCCGCCGGCGGCTCGACCGTCTGGAAGCCGCGAAGATGCGACCAATCCGTCGGCGCCGCAGTCGCCTCCTCGGTGGTCGCGGCTTCGACGACGGTCTCCTCGACGGCGGCCGGATCGGCAGGCGCTGCCTCGGACTCCGTCGGCGATGCGGCCGTCTCGATCGCTGGATCGTCCGCCGAATCCACGGGGGGCGACGCCGGCGCGCCCTCGGGCGCGATTGGCTCCTGCGTCGCTTCGCCTTCCACCATCATGGCTTCCCCTGCCGCGCGCCGACGGTGTCGGCGTCATCCCCTTAGCGGGAGCAGCAAAATCCGGCCACGGGCCCGAACTTTGGCGGCGACGCTGTTTAGCCGACCCAAAGCCGCCCGCCAAGGGCGCGTTAGCGCCTCGCCGCTATAAAGCGCATGCGACGGGTCGGAAGTTTCCGCCGACCCCGGCAAAAAGCGGGCGACGATGCGAGCGGATCTTCGGGGAAAAATCCTGGCTGCGGAAAAGATTCTTCCCCGCCTTGTCTTTTCCCTAGCCTCGAAGCCTGCTTAGAGCGCGGCGTGTTCAGGCAATTCTTCTCCGTCGGCGGCTTCACGGCGCTCTCCCGAGTGGCCGGTTTTCTTCGCGAAATGGTCATCAGCGCGCTCATGGGCGCGGGGCCGCTCGCCGACGCCTATTTTGTCGCCTTGCGCCTGCCGAACCAGTTCCGCGCCATATTCGGCGAGGGCGCCTTCAATTCTGCGTATGTGCCGACCTATTCGCGCCTGCTGACCACCAAAGGCCATGCGACGGCGCGGCTGTTCGCCAGCCGCGTGCTCACCCTGCTGGCGCTGTCGCAACTGACGTTGCTGGTTCTGGCCTATCTGTTCATGCCGCAGCTCGTCGATTTCATCGCGCCCGGTTTTTCCGCCGATCCGCACAAATTCGCGCTCGCCGTCGGCATGACGCGGGTCACCTTTCCCTATCTGGCGCTCATCACGGTGGCGACGCTGCATTCGGGGACACTCAACGCGCATGGCTATTTCGCCGTCGCCGCCTTCGCGCCGGTGCTGCTCAACCTGTTCATCATCGGTTTTCTGACGCTGGCGTTCCTGTTTCCAAATGCCGGCTATGCGGCGAGTTGGGGCGTGCTCGCCTCGGGCTTCGCGCAATTGGCGCTGCTCGTCTTCGAGGCGCGCCGGCGCGGCGTCTTGGAGCGATTCGCCTGGCCGCAGTTCGATCTCGACATGCGCCAGTTTTTGCGCGCCCTCGGGCCCGCCGTTATCGGCTCGGCCGGGCAGCAGATCGCTATTCTCGCCGACACCATCCTGGCCTCCGGCATGCCGACGGGCTCGGTCTCGGCGATCAATTACGCCGACCGGCTCTATCAACTGCCGCTCGGCGTCATCGGCGTCGCCGCCGGCACAGTGCTATTGCCGGAGATGGCGCGTCGCCTCTCGCGCGGCGACGTCGCCGGCGCGCAGGCGGCGCAAAACCGCTCGATGGCCCTGTCGCTGGCGCTCGCGGCGCCGTTTCTCGTCGGCTTCCTGCTGCTGCCGCAGGAGTTGGTGCGCGGCGCCTATTTGCGCGGGGCGTTCACGGTCGCTGCGGCCGACAACGCCGCCTCGGTGCTGCGGGCCTATGGGCTGGGTCTGGCGCCGATGGTGCTGATCCGCTCGGCGGTGGCGACCTTCCAGTCGCGCGGCGACACCGCGACCCCGGCCAACTGCTTCTACGCCGGCCTTGCCGTCAACGTGGCGCTCAAGTTCTGGCTGTCCGGGACGATGGGGCCGGCGGGGCTGGCGCTCGCCACCGCCGCCGGGGCGTGGGTCAATTTTATGCTGCTGATCTATCTCGGCCATGCCCGCCGCTTCGCGCGCGCCGACGAACGGCTGTTCGAGAATCTCGCCTTGACGATGTTTTCGGCCGCCGGCGCGGCGCTGACGACGCTGCCGGCGCTCGCCCTCGCCCATAGGGTCGTCCGCAACCTGCCCGTGCTGCGCAACGAGACCGTGCTGGTCGCCTCCTTCGGGACGCTCTGCCTCGTCTACGCCGCGCTGTTCGGACTGGCGACGCTGCTGTTCGGGCGTGGGCTCCGGCGTCAGTTGCTGTGAAGCCGCGCGCGATTGCGCTATAGCGGCGGGGAATGCGAGGGCACATGAGCGAACGCGGCATCGTCATCGTCGGGGCGGGACACGCCGGGGTGCAGGCCGCCGCCAGCTTGCGCGAGGACGGCTTCGAGGGCCGCGTCACGCTGCTTTCCGACGAGACGGAGTTTCCCTATCAGCGCCCGCCGCTGTCGAAGGCGTTTCTCAAGGGCCAGATGGATCTGGCGGGCCTGCCGCTGCGGGGCGACAAATTCTTCGCCGAGCACCGCATCGACCTGCGCCTCGGCGTGGCCGTCGCCCGCATCGACCGAGAGGGCCGCCGCGTCGAATTCGCCCACGGCGGCGCGGAACCCTATGACCACCTGATCCTCGCCACCGGCGCGCGCGCCCGCGTTTTGCGCGCGCCGGGCCTCGATCTCCAGGGCGTCCACGCCCTGCGCACGATTCGCGACGCGGCGGCGATCAAGGCGGCGCTCGCCGGGGCGTCGCGGGTGGTCGTCGTCGGCGCCGGCTTCATCGGCCTCGAAATCGCCGCCACCGCGCGCGGGCTCGGGCGCGAGGTCACGATCGTCGAAATCTCCGACCGGCCGATGGGCCGCGCCGTGTCGCCGGCGATGTCGGCCTTTTTCCTCGACGCGCATCGTGGCTTCGGAGCGACGTTCGAACTCGGGGTCGGCGTCTCGGCGCTGCATGGGGCGGGCGGCCGCGTCGCCGAGGTCGAACTCTCCGACGGGCGCCGCCTGCCGGCTGATCTCGTCATCCTCGGCGTCGGCGTCACCGCCGAGGACGCCCTCGCGGTGGAGGCGGGGCTCGATTGCGCCGACGGCATCGTCGTCGACGCCCTGCTCGTCTCGTCCGATCCCGCGATTTCGGCCATCGGCGATTGCTGCCGTTTCCCGCACGCGGGCTTGCGCGCGCAACTGCGGCTGGAATCCGTGCAGAACGCCGCCGATCAGGCGCGCGCCGTCGCGCGCCGCCTCGTCGGCAAGCCCGCGCCCTATGATTCGCCGCCCTGGTTCTGGAGCGACCAGGGCGATCTCAAATTGCAGATCGCGGGGCTCTCGCATGGCGTCGACCATTGGGTGACGCGCGGCGGGATCGAGGAACGGGCGCTGACCGCCTTCGGCTTTCTCGGCGACAAGCTCGCCGTGGTGGAGACCGTCAACCGCGCCGGCGATCATATGGCGGCGCGCCGCCTGCTGGCGGCAGGAACGCAGGTCACGCCGGCGCAAGCGGCCGACCCCGGCCTCGACTTGCGCAAGCTGGCGCTCGGGCGTTGAGCGTCCTAACAAAAGACATTGCGCGCCCGATGTTGGGCCTCTAGCGATATTGCGTTGCAATATCTATGCTGGCGGCATCGTCAGGAGTTTGTCATGGTGGCTCGCCCGCGTCGCAGCGTGCTTTATCTCCCGGGATCGAACGCGAAGGCGTTGGCCAAGGCGCGCGAGCTGCCGGCTGACGCGATCGTTCTCGACCTTGAGGATTCCGTAGCGCCGGAAGCCAAGCCCGAAGCGCGCGAGCGCATCGTCGCCGCGCTAAAGGAGGGCGGCTTCGGCGGACGGGAAATGCTGATCCGCGTCAATGGCGTACACACGCCCTGGGGCGAGGCGGATCTCGAA
>JAJYDD010000342.1 GCA_021777795.1 Pseudomonadota bacterium
CTGCCGCCGGGCGTCGAGCCCGACCGCTTCCTGCGTCCGCTGGTCGGCATCGCGCTGTTTTCGGCCGCCTACATGGCCGAGGAAGTGCGCGGCGGCCTGCAAAGCCTGCCGCGCGGCCAATACGAGGGCGCGATGGCGCTCGGCCTCGATTATTGGCGGATGACGACGCTTATCGTGCTGCCGCAGGCCTTGGTGCTGGTCATCCCCGGAATCGTCAACAATTTCATTGGTCTGTTCAAGGACACGTCGCTGGTGTCGATCGTCGGCGTCACCGATTTCCTCGAAGCGCTCGACCACGCGATGAAAGACCCGGCATGGTCGGGGCCGACGATCTTCCCCACCGGCTACGCCTTCGCGGGGCTGTTCTATTTCGTCGTCTGCTATGCGATGTCGCGCTATTCGGCGGCGACGGAGCGCCGCCTTGGCAAGGGACAGCGCCGCTCAGCCTAGCGGGACGCCGACCGCCTGGCGCCACGGCTTGACATCGACGCTGGCGAACAGCCCCGCCTTCGCATAGGGGTCGTCAGCGAGCATGGCGGCGATTGCCGCCTGATCGTCGCCTTCCAGAATCAGCATGGAGCCGATGACGTCGGCGCGGTCCGCCGACAGCAGCGCGCCGCCGGCTTTCACTTTGGCGCCGAGGCCGTTGAGATAGGCCAGATGGGCGGGGCGGGTGTCGAGCCGCAGCGCGCTCGAATCGGGTTTATCGGTGCAGGTGGCGACGAACAGCATGGCGACTTCCTTGGCGAGTGGCGTCACTTGGTCCCGAACATGCGGTCCCCGGCGTCGCCGAGGCCCGGTACGATATAGCCGTGATCGTTGAGTTTTTCGTCGATCGCCACCGTCCAGATGGCGACGTCGGGATGCGCCTGGGTCAGCCGCGCGATGCCCTCCGGCGCCGCCAGCAGGCAAACGAAGCGGATGTCCTTGACGCCGCGCGCCTTCAGCCGGTCGATCGCCGCCACGGCCGAATTGGCGGTCGCCAGCATCGGGTCCATCACGATGACGAGCCGGTCGGCGACGTCGGCCGGGGCCTTGAAGTAATATTCCACCGCCTCCAGCGTCTCCGGGTCGCGGTAGAGGCCGATATGGGCGACGCGCGCGCTCGGCACAAGATTCAACATGCCGTCGAGAAAACCGACGCCGGCGCGCAGGATCGGCGCGAACACCAGTTTCTTGCCGGAGATCGACGGCGACATCATCTTAGCGATCGGCGTCTCGACCTCGACCATCTCCAGCGGCAGGTCGCGCGTCACCTCATAGGCGAGCAACATGCCGATTTCGTTGAGAAGCTGACGAAATCCCTTGGTCGACACCTCCTTGTCACGCATGAGGGTCAGCTTGTGCTGCACCAGGGGATGAGAAACGACGTGGACGTTCGACATGCGGCCTCCTTCGCGAATGTCTCTATCTAAGTCCATCGGGGCGCTCGCGGCGAGGCCTCTCTATCCCCAGCTTTCGCGCAATCGCGGCGACTCTATTGACGTGCCGGGGGGGAAACTGTCACTTGGCGCCGTGATGGTCGAAGCGAAAGCCGCCGCCGCCGGCGGACACATGAATCTGCCGAACCTCTTGACCTACGGCCGCGTCGCGGCCGTGCCGGTCGTCGTCGGCCTGCTGTTCTGGCCCGATCGGGACTGGGCGAACTGGGCCGCGCTCGGCCTGTTCACCGCCGCCGCGATCACCGATTTCTTCGACGGCTATCTCGCCCGCGCCTGGTCGCAGCAATCCTCGCTCGGGCGGATGCTCGATCCCATCGCCGACAAGTTGCTGGTCGCCGCCGCCCTGTTGATGCTGTCGGCCAACGGCTCGATCACCGGCGGCAGCCTGTGGGCGGCGGTCGTGATCCTGTGCCGCGAGATCCTTGTCTCGGGCCTGCGCGAATATCTGGCCGAATTGCGCGTGCCGGTGCCGGTGACGGCGGTGGCGAAGTGGAAGACGGCCGCGCAACTCGTGGCGCTCGGCTTCCTGATCGCCGGCCCCGCCGGCGAACACGTTTTGCCGGGCGCGCATCTCATCGGAATCGTGCTGCTGTGGGCGGCCGCGGTCCTGACGCTTTACACCGGCTGGGACTATATGAAGGCGAGTTACCAGCACGTCGGAGGCGCATGAAAGCCCGCTATTTCGCCTGGGTGCGCGAGCGCGTCGGCAAGGCCGAGGAGGAGATCGACCCTCCCGCCGAGATCGTGACCGTCGCCGATCTCATCGCCTGGCTCGGCCGCCGCGACGAGGGCTACGCCCACGCCTTCGAGAACCCGAAAATTATCCGCGCCGCGCTCGACCGCGCCCACGTCAAACCCGAGGCAGCCATCGCCGGGGCGCGCGAAATCGCCTTCTTCCCGCCGATGACCGGGGGCTAGCCGTGGAGATCAGCGTCCAGCGCGAGGATTTCGACGCCGCCGCCGAGGCGCGACGGCTGACGCAAGGGCGCGGCGACATAGGGGCGGTCGTCACCTTCGTCGGACTCTGCCGCGACGAGGACGGCCAGCTTTCGACGTTGGAGATCGAACATTATCCCGGCATGGCGGAGGGCGAAATCGCCGCCGTCGCTGCGGAGGCGCACGCCCGCTGGCCGCTCAAGGGCCTGCGAATCATCCACCGCTTCGGCGAAATCGGCCCCGGCGAGCAGATCGTCATGGTGGCGACCGCCTCGACGCATCGCGGCGCGGCTTTCGCTGCGGCCGAGTTTCTCATGGATTACCTGAAAGCCCGCGCGCCGTTCTGGAAGCGCGCGCGCCGGGCGGATGGGACGGTCGAGGGCTGGGTGGAGGCGAAGGAGACCGACGAAGCCTCCGCCGCCCGCTGGTCGCGGGCCTAAGTGCGACGCGCCACCGCGTTGTAGATCAGCAGCACGACGACGGCGCCAACCACGGCGAGCAGCAGGCTCCACAGATTGAGGCCGTTGACGCCGCCGAGACCAAGCTTGGAGCCGATCCAGCCGCCGATGAAGGCGCCGACAATGCCGATCACGATGTCGAGCATGATCCCGGAGCCGGACTTATTGACGATCTTGCTGCCAATGAAGCCGGCGATGAGGCCAAGAATGATCCAGGCAATCCATCCCATAGGCGATCCCCCCTTAGACTAGGGCGCCCGCGCGCCCTAAGGTCAGGTTTGACGCGATGGCCGCGAAAAAGGCAAGAAGCTAAAGTTTACGGGGCTACCCGAGGAGGAACCCATGAGCTTGTTCGACGACGCGCTTTCCGACGCCGTGCCCGGCGGCAATATCGCCACTCCGATCGCCATCGCCGCCGGGGCGCTGCTGCTGCACCATTTCTTCGGCGGCGGTTCGTCCCCCGCACAAGCTCCCGCGCAAGCCCCCGCCCCCGCCCCGCAGGCGGCGCCGGGAAGCTTCCTCAACGGCGGCGGCCTGCTCGGCGGCTTGAGCGGCCTCGTCGGCGCGCTGACCAACGCTGGCGCCGGCGGCCAGGTCAATTCCTGGGTCGGCAACGGCGCCAATCAGCCGATCGACCCCGCCCATCTCGGCCAGGCGCTCGGGCCGGACGTGCTCTCGCAGCTCAGCGCCCGCACCGGCCTGTCGCAGGAGCAACTCATGCAGGGCCTGTCGCAGGTGCTGCCGCAACTCGTCCACAACCTGACGCCGAACGGCCGCCTGCCGACGCCGCAGGAAGCGCAGTACGACGCGCCCTCGCCCTGGGGCCGGTAGCGCCACACTCGCCGTCATGGCCGGGCTTGTCCCGGCCACCCACGCCGTATAGCCCAGAGCCGTTGGAGAACAATATGGCTCCGCGCATCACGATAAGCGTGAAATCGAACGGAGAGCTTGAGATTTGGCTAAACGCCGAGGGGCGAGACCAGATTGTGAGCCAGTTGCAGGCGCTCAGCGCCTCAAATGACCATTTTCATCTCGGAACCTGGGGCGGTGACGTCGAGCTGAGCGCGACCCCCTACCGGCCCACGGACAAGATCGTCCACGCCGCGAAAGTGATGTTCAGAACGGAAGAATGGGATCGGCTCTATTTCCCGCATGTTCTGCAGACCGAACCCTGAGTTTCGTTGAGCGGCAGCCCCCTCCGCTCGGAAACGGCCGATCGCGACCCGGCGTGGATGCCCGGGGACAAGCCCGGGCAAGACGGCTGGCGCGACGGTCACGCGCCTTAGCCCTTGCGCTTCTGATAGACATCGACGCCGACGGCGGCCAGCAGCACGAGGCCCTTGACCACCTGCTGCCAGAAGATGCCCAGGCCGATCAGCGACATGCCGTTGTTCATGACGCCCATGAACAACGCGCCGATCACGACATTGAGGATCTTGCCGACGCCGCCGGAGGCCGACACGCCGCCGATGAAACAGGCTGCGATCACGTCCAGCTCGAACGAATTGCCGGCGCTCGGCGTCGAGGAATTCAACCGCGCCGCCACCACCAGACCCGCCAGACCCGCCAGCAGGCCCATATTGGCGAAGGTGAGGAAGATCAGCCGCTCGGTCTTGACGCCCGACAGCTGCGCGGCGAGCCTGTTGCCGCCGATGGCGTAGATGCGCCGCCCAATCACCGAGCGCGTCGTCACGAAGCCGTAGAACAGCGTCAGCGCCGCCATGATGAGCAGCACGATGGGCAGGCCCTTGTAGCGCGCCAGCTTCCACGAAATGAACAGGATGATCGCCGAGAACACGAGGTTCTTGAAGATCATCAGCGCCAGCGGCTCGCCTTCCAACTTGTCGGCGCGCGCACGCACCCAGGATCGAATGGAAAGGGCGAACATGGCCAGAACGCCGACGATCCCGAGACCCAGCGCGATGACGTTCACCGGCGAGGGGCTATCGAGCAGGAACGGGATCGGACCCAGCGTCACCGACAAGCTGGGAAACACGAAGCCGGAAGCGATGTCCTGGAAGCCGCGCGCGAACGGGCCGACGAACTGGCCGAGCAGCAGATTCCCCGTCAGGCCGCGAAAGATCAGCATTCCGCCCAGCGTCACGATGAACGAGG
>JAJYDD010000343.1 GCA_021777795.1 Pseudomonadota bacterium
CGCGGCGACATGCATCGCGCCCTTGAGCTTGAGGCCGGTCAGCGCCGCCAGCCGGCCGAGATCGGCGGCCTCGGCGTCGAGCCGGCCGGAAACCGAGGCTTGCGCCGCCTTGCCGGCGAAGCGGGCGCTGAGCATCTCGGCGTCGAGGCTCAGCGCGGCGATGTCGAGCGTCCCGTCCGGCGTCGCGGAGGCCTGGAAGGCGAGCTTGCCGGTGTGGCCGACGAGCGCGGCCTGCGCGGGGTCGGCGAGCGCCAGATCAGCCATCGTCGCATCGCCGGTCAGCGCGACGGGCTGGTTGGCGTCGCCCGGCTTGGCGGGGGTCGCCGCGAAATGCGCCGTCAGCCGGCCGAGCGTCCCCGTCGAGGATTTCAGCTTCTCGACATCGAGCGTCACTTGCGCGGCGGGGCGCGGCAGCGGGCCTTTGACGGTGGCGAGCAGATCGAGCTTGCCGAGGTTGGGGCCGGGATGGGCGTGCGCGTGGACGGTCAGGTCCGCCACGCGCGCCGCGTCGAGGCCGCCGGTGATGTCGAGCGCGGCGGCGGCGCTCTCCAGCGTCACGCCTTGCGTCGTCGCCGCGCCGTCGTCGCCGAGCCGCACGGCGCCGGTGAGCTTCGTCTCGCCGGCGAAGACCGGCGCGGCCAGCGGCGGCAGCAGGCCCGAAAGGCGCGAGGAAAGATCGAGCCTGAGATCGCGCCCGGCGCCGGCGCGCGTGAGATCGACGCCGCCGCGCGCGCCAATGTCCGGCCCGGCGGTGAAGGCGAGCTTGGCGTGGAAGGCGTCGAGCGGCCCGGCGCCGGCGAGGCGGAAATCGACCGGCGGCGCGCCGGGCAGATGCGCGACCGTGGCGAGGAGGCCGCCTTGCGGCTCCTCGGCGTCGAGCGCCAGCGCGAGTTGCGTCGTCTTGGGCGCGAAGGCGAGCTTGACGTCGATCTGGCCGGGCGCGTCTAGGCGCCTGGCGGCGAGCGTGAGGTCGAGCCCCTCGGCGGGATTGCCGAGCGTCGCCTTGCCCGTGAAGCCGAGTTTCGCGGCCTCGCCGAGGATCGGCGCGCCGAGGTCGAGGCTCTCGACATGGAACGCCTTGACGACGGCCTTCAGCGGCAGTTGCGGCCATTGCATCGGGCCGCTCGGCGTGGTCGCAGCGGCTTTGCGCCCCATGCGCGACCACACGATATGGCCGATGTCGAGGTCGTCGATCTCCAGCCGGCGGCTCAGCAGCGCCAGCCTTCGCCAGACCAGCCGCGCATGGTCGATCTTCAGCCACGGCCCGTCGCGGTCGGAAAGCACGATGTCGCGGATCACAGCGTCGCTCGACAGGGCGCCGTCGACCGCGCCGATGGAGACCTGCGTGTCCTTTGAGGACAGCGCGTTCGAGATGAAGCTCGCCAGCACCCCTTTGTCGTCGTCGGCGCCGCGGGCGTCGCAGACCAGCGCCAGCGGGGCGAGCGCAACGGCGCCGAGGAGAACGCGGCGCATCAGAAGGCCTGCCCGATGCTGGCGTAAATGGCGAAACGCGGATCGCCGGGACGCGGGTTGACAGGAAAGGCGACGTCGAGCCGCAGCGGGCCAAAGCCGGTGTAATAGCGCAAGCCCACGCCCGCCGACATTTGCAGCGGCAGCGAGAAGTTGGGAACCTCCGCCTCGAAGGCGTTGCCGGCGTCGAAGAAGCCGACGAAGCCGAAGGTGTCCGTGGCCCGCCAGCGTATTTCCATCGACGAATCGAGGGCGCTGCGACCGCCCAGAATCGCTCCGTTTGGCGCGCGCGGCCCGAGGCTCGAATAAGCGTAGCCGCGCACCGAGCCGCCGCCGCCGGCGTAAAGCCTGAGGTTGGCGGGAATATCTTCCAGCCCCGGCCCGATCTCCGAGGCGACGCGCGCCCGCTCGGCGAGCACGAAGCGCGAACCGGGGTCGAGCGCCTGATAGGCGGAGACCTCGGTCTTGGCGGTGTAGAGATAGAGCGAGCCGAACACGCCGGGATAAGCCGCCACCGCGCCGCGCGCGCGCACGCCCTGGGTGGGGTCGAGCAGGTTGTCGGTGGAATCATAGGTCGCCGAGCCGGTGACGCCGACGATGTTGTAATAGACGGTCCTCAGCGCGTCGGTGGCGTCGCCCGACTGCGCGTCGAGCCCGACCTGGGCGGAGAGTTCGCGCGAGAAGCGGCGGCGCAGCGCGATGTCGGCGTCGGCGTCGTTGGCGGTGTAGCCCTGGAAACCAAAAGTGTTGGTGGTGGCGCGCTCGGCGCTGACGTCGGCCAAGAGGTCGTCGGGGCCGCCGTCGATTGTCGGCTTCATGAAATGCGCCGCGACCCGGCCGCCGAAATTGCGATCGGAGAACCCGAACAGGCTCTGCGCCGGGCCGGTGTTGGCGGGGTCATAGGTGACGCCGGCCTCCAGCCGCAGATATTCCGCGCCGCCGAACAGGTTGCGATTCTCCCAATAGGTCTGGAGCGCCGGGCCGTCGATGGTCGAATACTGCGCCTGGATCCCCAGCGCGTGAACCTGCCGGTCGCCGACATCGACGTTGAGCGGCAACTGGCCCTGGGCGTCGAGCTTGTCGGCCTCCTTGATGCGAACGGCGCCGATGGCGGGAATGGCGCGCATATCCTGCTTGGCGTTGCTGAGGGCGGCCGGCGAATAGGGATCGCCCGGCTTCAGATAGAGGAAGGAGCGGGCGATCAGCGGATCGAAAGTCTTCGGCCCCGTCATGGTGATCGGGCCAATCGCCGCCACCGGGCCGGGATCGACATTGAGCGTCAAATCCATCGCATGGGCGGGATGATCGACGACGGGGGCGATCTTGGCGATGCGCGCCAGCGGGCGCGAGCGCGACCGGTAGAAATCGACGATGCGCGCCTCCGCGCCGCGAATGGCGTCCGCCGTGGCCGCGTCGCCGGGACGCAGCGCGACGATGCGCTCGGGCAGATCGGCGAGCGGCTTTCCATCGCCGCCGAGCACGGCCAGCCGGCGCAGCACGAATTGTTTTCCCGGCGAGACCACGATCTCCACCGGCGCCGCCGCTTTGCCGCGATAAGCGTCGGCGGCGCGCTGGAAAGCGGTGAAATCGCCATTGCCCATCGGCAGCGCGACGCCATCTACGCGAATCGCCACCTGGGCGTCGTAATAGCCCTGCGACCACAGCGCATCGACCAGCGGCGCGAAATCGCGGCGCGCGCGCAGCGCCAGCGAGAACCCATCGGGCGGCGGGTCCTTGCGCAGCGAATAGAGCGAGGAGGCGTCGCGCAGCGTCGAAACCGAGACGCCCGAACCGTCCGGCACGGTGAAGGTGAGCTTATAGGGCAGGGCATGCGGGCTGGCGGCGATAGGAGCATCCGCCTCCGGCCACAGGCCGAAGCCGTCGAAGGCGACCGCCGCGCTCGGCGCCAAAGCCGCGCCCAAGGCGACGGCGACGCGCCAGCGCCGCAAAAATTTCCCTTGCCCAACCCGCAAAACCAAAACGCCCCTCGCGCGGATACGCTGCGCCGGACCATGATGGCGGGATAATGTCTTGGCAAGCCGTTAACGTTGACAAAAAAGCGCGACCCGCCTCACGCGCTCTTGGCGATCTCCGCGACGCAATGCACGTAATCCATGCGATGTCCCCTGGGGTTAGCGGCGACATCCGCCTCATAGGCGCCATAGAAGGCGTCGAGCAGCGCCATCCGCTCCGCAGCCGGGCGGGCGGGGTCGAGCGCGCCGGCGAACACGGTTTCCGACCACGAGCGCAGCGTCGGCACATAGGCATGGGCGAAGGCCGCCGCGTCCCCATGTTCGGCGAAAGCCTCGGCGTAGGGGCAGGGCGTCACCATCGTCGAAATCGATTCCAGCGTGAGCCCGGCTTTCGACACCGCCGAGGCGGGATCGCGAAACGGCGCCGCGAACTCCTCCGAGGTCTTGTAGAACTGCTGGAACGTCGCGTTCTCATATTCGGACTGGCCGATGCGGCCGGCGCGGTAGAGGTCGCGCCAGTGGCGGGCGAAGCTGTCGAACATATCGACTTCGCTGGTGTGGCCGAGATAGCGGCCTTGCTCGTCGATGCAGAAGTTCGCCAACACCAGCCGCCCGCCCGGCTTCAACTCGCGGGCGCGGGCGAGCAGGATCGTCTCCCAATCGGCGAGCGCCTGGGCGCGGAACTGTTCGCGCTCGGCCGGCGCGGCGCCGACGGCCTGCACATGGTCGGCGATGCCGCACGGCCGTCGGCTGAGCCAGTGCATGGCGGTGGCCGAGAAGCCGAGCGACAGCGAGGCGTCGGGGAAGATCTGGCGGTAAAAGCTCGTCCCCGCCGCGCTGATGAACACGCCGGGAATGTCGGCGATCGCCTCGCCCTCGCCGATGAGGCCCTGCGTCAGGCGGAACAGGGTCGAGAAATCATTGTGCGGGAGATCGGTGTAGGCGAGCGCGATCTGGCGCCGCGGCTCGCGCTGGCGGATGGCGGCGATGAGCCGGCGCATCATCTCCATCGAGGTGCCGCCGTCGGCCGCGCCATAATCGGCGACGCGGAAGGGCTCGCTAGGCCCCAGCGCCGGCGGCTTGGCCGACGCCGCGACGACGAGATCGGCGACCTTGTTGATCGCCGTCTTCGCGCCGACGGTGTTGGCGGAATAATAGCCCGCCCCTCGCATCGAGATGGTCGTCATGCCGCGCTCCTCATTCGTCGTCCACCCGGCCGCCGCCGGAGCCGCGCCGGCGCGAGCTTTCGCTCTCGGGAACATAAATGCGCGCGGCGTAATCGTTGAGCGCGCGCCAGACCTCGGCGTCGACCGCCGCGCGCTGGCCCGCCTCGGAGGGCTGCGGCCGGCGCATCAGCGTCGCCCGCGCACCCTCGCGGACCGCGCCGAGCCCGGCCGGGCGCAGCAGCGCATCGAGCCAAACCGGCACGCCGACGTCGAGCAGCGTCAGCCCCACGGGATCGAGGCCGGAATCCAGCAGCCACGCCGCGACGAGCACGGGG
>JAJYDD010000344.1 GCA_021777795.1 Pseudomonadota bacterium
GCGCCGCCGAAGCCATGCCCGCCACCGGCACCAGCAGCGCGAAAGGCATCACCGCCGCCGCTGTGTATTTGGCCAGCAGCCGCGCCCACAGGCCATAGCTGAACAAGGTGCCGCCATAGGACAGGCTGGCGACGCAGAGCGCCAATTTTAGGCTCGGGTGCAGCAGCGCGGCCAGCGTCGCCTGCGGGGCGGTGACGAAAGACAGCGCCAGCATCGGCAGTGGCGCGACGAGGCTCGACCAGGCGATGAAGGCGATGGCGTCGACGCGGCCGATCCGCTTGCCGACGACATTGCCCGCGCCCCAAGCGAGCGCGGCGGCGAGCGTCAGCGCGAATGGCCAGAGATCCGCATGGCCCCAGCGCGCCGAGGCGATGAGACCCATACCGGCCAGCGCGACGCCGCCGCCTAGAAGCTGCGCGCGCGTCGGCCGCTCGCCAAAGGCGAGGGCTGCAAGCAGGATGGTGAAATAGACCTGGATCTGGATGACCAGCGAGGCGAGCCCGACCGGCATCCCCTCGCGCACCGCCACGAACAGCAACCCGAACTGGCAGACGCCAATCAGCAAGCCGTAAAGCGCCACCAGCCGCCAAGACGCCGCCGGCGGCTTGACGAACAGCACCAGCGGAAAGGCGGCGAAGGTGAAACGCAGCGCCGTCAGCAAGAACGGCGGCGCCGCCTCGACCCCGTATTTGATGGCGATGAAGCTGAGGCCCCAGACAACCGCCGCGACCACCGCCGCAACGATGTCGAGCGGCTTCAAGGCTTCTTGTCTTTCCCGGCCGCGCGGCGTTTCTCGATCATCTTCACCGCGATGACGGCGCCCTCGTAGAGCAGCAGCATCGGCAGCGCCAACGAAGACATGCTGATGAGATCGGGCGGCGTCAGGATCGCGGCCAGGCCCGTCACCCCGACGACCGCATAGCGGCGCATCGACGACAGCCACTTGGAATCGATGACCCCGATCTGCCCGAGCAGCGTCAGCACCACGGGAAGCTGGAACGCGATGCCGAAGGCGAACACCAGCGTCGTGATGAGCGACAGATATTCGCTCACCTTCGGCAAAAGCTCGATCGTCGCCTCGCCGGGCTGGTTGACCTGCTGCAACGACACCGAGAACCGGATCAGCAGCGGCATGACGCCGAAATACACCATCAGCGCGCCGAGAAAGAAGAACACCGGCGTCGCGATCAGATAGGGCAGAAACGCCTGGCGCTCGTTCTTGTAGAGCCCCGGCGCGACGAATTTGTAGAGTTGCGTCGCGATGACGGGGAAGGCGATGAACAGCGCCCCGAACATGCTGAGCCGCATGTTGGTGTAGAACTGCTCCAGGAAATGGGTGGCGATCAGCTTGGCCTGATCGGCGCCGACGACGCGCACATAAGGCCATGTGAGGATGTTGTAGATGTGGCGCGAAAAATAGAAGCAGACGATGAACGCCGCGAAGAAGGCGTAGATCGCGCGGATCAACCTTTGGCGCAACTCGATGATGTGGTCCATCAGCGGCGCGCGGGAAGCCTCGATGTCGGCGTCGCTCATGATGCGCTCGAAGCGGCCTTCTGCGGGGCGGGCGGCGAAATCTCCACCCTATCCGGCTCGGGCGCCGGCGGCTCGACATTCACCATCTCATAGGCCGACGGCTCGTGCTCCGCATCGAGGGACAGCTTTTCTTCTACATGGACAGGCGGCTTGTCGCGCGCCGCCTCCTCGACGCTGTCGCGCATCAACGCTGCGGGATCGAACGACGTATCCACCTTGGCGGATTCGCTGATCTCGTCGATTTCCTTCTTGATGCTCTCTAGCTCGACTTCCTTGATCGCGGCGTCGAACTGGCCGCGGAAATCGGCGGCCATGCGCCGCATCTGGCCGACATATTTGCCGACAGTGCGCATCACGCGCGGCAAATCCTTCGGCGGGATCACCGCAAGCGCGACAATGCCGAACACAATGAGTTTGCCGATGTCGAAATCGAACATCGTGTCTTAGCCGCGTCCTGCGCTCCGCTGGGCCCGGTTCAGCCGACCTTCTGCTTGTCGCTGACTTCGGCGGTGGAGACCGGATGGCTTTCGAGCGGGCGAGGCGCGGGCGCCGTCGGCGCCGTGTCGTCGTCGGCCATGCCTTTCTTGAAGGATTTGATGCCCTTGGCGACATCGCCCATGATGTCCGAGATCTTGCCCTTGCCGCCGAACACAAGGAGCGCGACCGCGCCGAACAGCATCCAGTGCCAAATGCTCAAGCTACCCATGGCGACCATCCCTTCGCGCGCGCCTTGCACGCGCTGCCTGCGTTCTGGCGGAACCTATGCCCGAAAGGCGGCGAATACAAGCGGGAGGACAGCAGACGGCCTCGCCACATTGAAGATAACCGGCTTGCAGATCGGGGTGAATGGTGCAATATTTGCACTAAACGACGGTCCTTGAAATGCCGACATTGCATCGCATAGGCGCCGTAACCCTTCGCATGTACGCCGACGACCATCATCCGCCGCATTTCCATATCGTCGCGCCTGACTTTCAAGCGCTCGTTCGGCTTTCGGATTTCTCGATCCTCGCCGGCGAGGCGAAGGCGGCCCAAATCGCGCAAGCGCTCGCCTGGGCGCAAGCGAACCGCGATCTCCTCGCCCGCAAGTGGGCGCAGCTGAACGAACGAGGTTGAAGATGCCGAGAAAATCCATTCCTCGTCTCGAAGCGGTCTGCGCCGACCGCGCCCCCTTCGCTTTGCGCGCGCGCTGGCGCGGCGGGGAGGAATCCGTCGTCGATGTCTCAGGACCGATCTCAACGTTCCGCATCTTCGCGCCCCTGCGCAACGCGCCCGACCTGTTCGGCAAGGTTCGCGTTGGCGAGGACGGAACGGACATCGCCTGGACCGATGAAATCGACATGTCGGCGGAGATGTTATGGCGGCTTGCGCGCGAGCAGTCGGGGGCGACCATGTCGCCGGAGGCGTTCCGGCGCTGGCGCGAGCGCAAAGCCTACACTTTGGAGAAAGCGGCGCGCGAATTGGGTCTCAGCCGACGAACAATCGCCTATTATGAGCAGGGCTCCAAGCCGATCCCGCGCGTGGTGGCCTTGGCGACGCGGGCGCTGGAGCAGGCAGGCGGCTGACGCGCCGAACCAGGGCGAGGCCGGCTTGATACGACAGCGTCAAGCCGCCCTCCCCTCGCCCGCCGATCCCTGCTAAAAGCCGGCTCCCCGAACCCGGAGCCTGCCCATGTCCGTCGCCGAACGTCTCGCCGCCCTGGGCGTCACGCTGCCCAAAGCCGCCGCGCCCGTGGCCAATTATGTTGGCGCGGTGCGCACCGGCGCGCTCGTCGTCGTTTCCGGGCAACTGCCGCTCGGCGCCGACGGCAAGCTCGCGCAGGCTCATATCGGCAAGCTGAAGCCGGGCGCGCCGCTCGACGCGGCCAAGGCGGCGGCCAGGCTTTCCGCCATCAACGTGCTCGCCCAGGTGCAGGCGCTCGTCGGCGATCTCGACAAAGTGGCGCGCGTCGTGCGCCTGGGCGGCTTTTTCAGCGTCGAAGGCGGCCACGAGGCTTTGCCGGCGGCGATGAACGGCGCTTCGGACCTCGTGGCCGAGGTTTTCGGCGAAAAAGGCCGCCACGCCCGCACTACGGTCGGCGTCGCGCATTTGCCGCTCGACGCGATCTGCGAGGTCGAGGGGATATTCGAGATCGCGCCGTGAGCTTTCCCTGGCTGGTGGCGCGGCCGATCGCCCATCGCGGGTGGCACGGCGCCGGCCGGCCGGAGAATTCGCTCGCCGCCGCCCGCGCGGCGATAGAAGCCGGCTGCGCCATCGAATGCGACATCCAGCGCAGCGCCGACGGCGAGGCCGTCGTCTTCCACGACGAGACGCTGGCGCGGCTGACTGGCGCGGCGGGGCGGATCGCCGATTGGCCGCTCGCCGCCCTGCGCGGGCTCGAACTCGCCGCCTCGGCCGAGCGCATCCCGACCCTCGGCGATCTGCTCGGGCTCATCGCCGGCCGCGCGGCGCTCATCTGCGAGATCAAGAGCGGCTTCGATGGCGATTTCCGCCTAGCCGCCCGCGCCGTCGAGATCGCGGCAGGCTACGACGGCCCGCTCGCTTTCAAGAGCTTCGATCCCGAGGTCATCGCCTATCTGCGCGCGGGCGCCTGCCCGCGCCCGCTCGGCGTCGTCGCCGAGGCCGATTACGAGGATCCCTATTTCGCGGCGCTCACCCTGGCGCAGAAGCGCGATTGCGCGGCTTTCACGCATATCGGCCGCACCGCGCCCGACTTTCTCTCCTTCAGCGTCGACGATCTCCCGCACGCGGTCCCGACGTTGATGCGCGCGCTGGCCGCCAAGCCGGTCATGGCCTGGACGGTGCGGCGGCCCGAACAATGGGCGACGGCGCGGCTCCATGCGGATCAGGCTGTGTTCGAGGGCGACATCCGCTAGTCCGGCGCGCCCCATTGCAGGAACAGCCCAGCCTCGGCCATCACGCCATCGAGGTCCCAGCCCACGAGGCGGGCGTCGATGCGAAAGCCCGCCGGCTGCAATTCCTTGCGCCAGCGCGCGTAAATCTCGGCCGCCTCGCCGCGCAGAGTCGTCTCCCAGCCGCCTTCATGCACGTCGATCATGCGGCCGCCGTCGGAGCATAGCTCGCAGGGGAACTGCAAAAGCTGGATCTCGAATTCGCCGCGCGCCGCCGCCGCCTCGGCGTGGTCCATCAGGTTGCGCCATAGGGCCTCATCGACATGGGCCTGCAACATCGCTTTCAGCTCGGCCTGGCGCTTCAGCCGCGCGGCGTTGCGTTCGGCCTCCCGGCTCGCCTGCTTGTCGGTCTCGAATTTCTCCGCCTCGCCGCGCAGGGCGGCGGCGGTGAAGTCGGGCGCGCGCGGCTGGGCCTCAGCGACGCGCAACACGGGGCGGCGCGGCGGGGCGCCGCGCAAGGAGGCGCCGCCGATGAGACCTTCGAGAAACTCCAGCA
>JAJYDD010000345.1 GCA_021777795.1 Pseudomonadota bacterium
ACGCCGAGCGTTTCGGCCTTGCTCAGTTGCACCAGTTGCGCGGCCGGGTCGGGCGCGGGGCCGGGCGCTCGGTCTGCCTGCTGCTCTACAAAGGGCCGCTTGGACTGGCCGGCCGGGCGCGGCTGGAGATTTTGCGCGAGACCGAGGACGGCTTCCGCATCGCCGAGGAGGATCTCAGATTGCGCGGCGAGGGCGATGTGCTCGGCGCCCGGCAGGCTGGCGTCCCCGGCTTTCGCGTCGCGCGCCTGGAGTTGCACGACGATCTCTTGCGCGCGGCGCGGGCGACGGCGGAGCGGGTCGTCGGCGCCGACGAAAGGCTGGCCGAGGAGGCGCACCGGCCGCTGCGCCTACTGCTGTGGCTGTTCGAGCGCGAGGCGGCGGTGAAGCTGATGGAGGCGGGGTGAGCCCGCGACGACGTTCCCCCCACCCCAACCCTCCCCCATCAAGGGGGAGAGGGGGAAGCGGCGGCGCCGCCCTAATCCCGCGTCACATGCACGGCCGGCGTGCGGCCGTCGTTCCATTTGCCGTCGAGCGCGCGCTCGATCTGAGCTGCCAGTTGCAGCAACAGCCCGTCGCCCGTCTGCTTGGCCTGAAACTGCATTCCCAGCGGCAAGCCGTTCTCTTGGCGCGCCAGCGGCAGCGACAGGCCGGGGATGCCGCAGAGATTGGCGAGCGGCGTGTAGGAGAACCAGTCCCACAGGTGGGCGAACCAATCGAGCACGGAAGGACTGTCGCTGGTGGTCAGATATTCGCGCGCGCCGACCTTCGGCGTCGGCTTGGCGAAGATCGGCGTCAGGATGACGTCCCAATCCTCGAAGAAGGCGCCGAACGCCCGCGCCGTCGTGTTGAACACGCCCTGCATCTTGTGGCGCTCGTGATAGCTCAGATCCCGGCCGGCCTCCCAGATCAGGATGTTGATGGGCTCGATGAGATCGGCGGGCGGCCGCGCCAAATCCCTCGCGCGCAGCATCCCCTGGATGACTTCGGCGAAATTGCTGATGTAACAGGTGGTCTGCGCGGCGAAGGCGGCGCGGAAATCGACCGGCGGCAGCGCCCATTCGACATGGTGGCCGAGCCCTTCCAGAAAGCGGCCGACGCGCTCCAACTCCGCCACGAAATGCGGAATGGCGCGATAATCGCCCCATTCGTGCGACAGCGCGATGCGCAGCCGGCCGGGATCGCGCTGGATGAGTTCGCCATAGGGGACAGGCGGCGTCCAATAGGGCATGAACTCGCCCGGCGCGCCGCCCCGGCAAGCATCGACGAAGGCGGCGCTGTCGCGCACCGTGCGGCTCAGCGCCCCCTGCGTCGAGACGAAGCCGGTGATGTCGGACATGGCCGGCGCAATGGAGAACGTACCGCGCGTGGTCTTGAGGCCGATGCCGCCGTTGACGCCGGCGGGGATGCGGATCGAGCCGCCGCCATCGCTGCCGTGGACCAGCGGCGCGACGCCCGAGGCGAGCGCCGCGCCGGCGCCGGCCGAGGAGCCGCAGGTGGTGTATTCGGTGTCCCAGGGGTTGCGGGTGACATAGACGGCGGGGTTCTCGGCGGAACTGCACACGCCGAATTCCGGCGTCGTCGTGCGGCCGATGACGTTGAGTCCGGCGCGGCGGATGCGGCCGGCGAGATAAGTGTCGCTCTGCGGGCGGTTGCCGCGCATGAACAGCGAGCCCTGTTCCTGCAAGCGGCCTTTGTAAGTCGGCCCGAGATCCTTGACTAGGAACGGCGCGCCGGCGAACGGGCCTTCGAGATCGGCGTTCGCGGCGGGGTCGGCGATGGCGTCGTCGAAGGTCTCGACGATGGCGCTAAGCTCAGGGTTGACCTTCGCCGCCGCCGCCGCCATCTGGCGCGCGAGTTCGGCCGCCGTCACGTCGCCCTTGCGCACGCGCTGCGCCAGCCCGACCGCGTCATGCGCGGCCCATTCGTCCCAACTCATCGCCAGCGTCACGTCGAACGGTCCTTTCCGGTTAGCTTGACGCCAAGGACTAGAGAGCCCCGCCGGGACCGGCAAGCCGGGATCAGCCGATGCTCATCAAGCTTGCGTTTCCGCCCGCCGCCGCGATGTTGGTGGAGACCGCGCGCTCCTCGACGAGATCGGCGAGCCGATAATCCTCGCCGGCCAGCAATTCGTCGCTGGTCAAGGCCTGGGCGCGCAAAATCGGGCCGGAGCGCGCCGCCAGCCGCCGCGCCGCCTGCGCCACCGCCAGCGCCTCGCCCTCGATCAGCGCCCCGGCGAGGCCCGGCGCGGCCAGGGGATCGTCGAAGCCGGTGACGCGGTGGGCGAGTTCGGCCGGCAGGCCCGCGAGCGCCGCGGCGGCGAGCAGGGCGGGCGCGGCCGCGTCGTTGCCGGTGGCCAGGATCGCGGCCAGTTGCAGGCGCAGGCCGGTCGCGGTCTCGGCCTGGGCGGCGATGAGGCCGCGCCGGCGCAGCGCATAGACATTGCGCTCGCCGACCGGGCCAGCCAGCTCGATCCGCGCGCCGAGCGGCGAGCGGGCGCTGAGCGATACGCAGCGTTCGGCTTCCGCCTCCGCGCCCGCTGCCCGCAGCCAGTCGATATAGACGCGCATCGCCGGCTCCGGCGCGCCCTCCAGCCCGTCGAGCGCGTGCGGCGGCGGGGCGCTGAGCAGACGGCAGAGATAGAGCGGCCCGCCCGCCTTCGGCCCAGTGCCGGAGAGCCCGCCGCCGCCGAACGGCTGCACGCCGACCGTGGCGCCGATGATGTTGCGGTTGACGTAGATGTTGCCGGCCTCGATGCGCTCGACGACGCGGGCGATGGTCTCGTCGATGCGCGTGTGCAGGCCGAAGGTGAGGCCGTAGCCCGAGGCGTTGATCTCGCCGATGAGCCGGTCGAGATCGGCGCGCCGGTAGCGCAGCACATGCAGCACCGGGCCGAACACCTCGCGTTCGACATCGGCGATGCGCTGGATCTCGATCAGCGTCGGCGCGACGAAGGTTCCGCGCTCGGCATCCGCCGGCAAGGGCGTCTCGCTGACGCGAAAGCCCCGCCCGCGCATCGTCTCGACATGCTTGAGGATGGCGTCGCGCGCTTGCGCCGTGATGACGGGGCCGACGTCGGTGGCGAGCCGGCGGGGATCGCCGACCTCCAGTTCCGCCAACGCGCCGCGCAACATGGTCAGCGTGCGCTCGGCGATGTCCTCTTGCAAGCAGAGGATGCGCAGGGCCGAGCAGCGCTGGCCGGCGGAATCGAAGGCCGAACCGATCACGTCGCCGACGACCTGCTCGGCGAGCGCGCTGGAATCGACGATCATCGCGTTGAGGCCGCCGGTCTCCGCGATCAGCGGCACCGGCTGGCCGGCGCGCGTGAGGCGCCCGGCGAGGTTTTTGGCGATGAGCGCCGCTACCGGCGTCGAGCCCGTGAACATCACGCCCTGGACGCGGGAATCGGCGACCAACGCCGCCCCGACTTCGCCCGCGCCGGGCAGCAGTTGCAGCGCCTCGGCGGGCACGCCAGCTTCGTGCAGCAGGCGCACGGCCTCGGCGGCGATGAGCGGCGTCTCCTCGGCGGGCTTGGCGAGGACGACATTGCCGGCCGCCAGCGCCGCCGCGATCTGGCCGGTGAAGATGGCGAGCGGGAAATTCCAGGGGCTGATGCAGACGATCGGCCCGAGCGGGGCAGGGCCGCCGGGGCCGAGCAGTTCGGCCGCCTGCGCCGCGTAATAGCGCAGGAAATCGACGGCCTCGCGCACTTCCGCGACGGCGTTGGCGTAGGATTTGCCGGCCTCGCGCACCGCAAGGCCGATGAGCCGGGAATGGGCGCTCTCGAAGGCGTCGGCGGCGCGCCGCAGGGCCGCCGCGCGCTCGGCGGCGCTGGTGGCGGCCCAGGCGGGCGCGCCGGCCTCGGCGCGGGCGAGCGCCGCCTCGATCTCCGTCTTGCCGGCGACGGCGACACGGCCGACGACATCGCTGTGGTCGGCGGGGTTGGTCACCGGCTCCGCGGCCGCGTCGGGCGAAGCATCGCGGCTGCGCGCTTGCGTGAGGGCCGGCGACGCGGCCAGCCCCTCGGCGAGGCGGCAAAGCTCGGCTTCGCTCGATAAATCGAGCCCCAGCGAGTTGCGCCGCCGCGCCCCGTAAAGCTCCGGCGGCAGGGCGATGCGCTCGTGCGGCCGGCCCAGCGGCTGGATGGCGCGCGCGACCTCGACGGGATCGGCGATGAGGTCGGCCAGCGACACGGTTTCGTCGGCGATGCGGTTGACGAAGGAGGTGTTGGCGCCATTCTCCAACAGCCGGCGCACGAGATAGGCGAGCAGCGTCTCGTGGCTTCCGACGGGCGCGTAGACGCGCGCCGGCCGGTCGAGTTTTTCGCGCCCGACGACCTCCTCGTAAAGCGGCTCGCCCATGCCGTGCAGGCACTGGAACTCATACTGGCCGCGATAATAATTCGGCCCCGCGAAGGCCATCACCGAGGCCAGGGTCTGGGCGTTGTGGGTGGCGAATTGCGGATAGATCGCATCCGGCGCGGCCAGCAGTTTTCTGGCGCAAGCGAGATAGGCGATGTCGGTGTGGACTTTGCGCGTGTAGACGGGGAAATCGGCCATCCCCTCGGCTTGCGCGCGCTTGATCTCGCTGTCCCAATAGGCGCCTTTGACTAGCCTTACCATGAGGCGCCGCTTGGCGCGCCGGCCGAGATCGACCAGCCCGTCGATCACCGCCGGGCAACGCTTGCCGTAAGCCTGGATGACGAAGCCGAGGCCGTTCCAGCGCGCAAGCTCGGGGTCGAGCGCCAGCGCCTCCAGAATATCGAGCGACAGTTCCAGTCGATCCGCTTCCTCGGCGTCGATGTTGAAGCCGATCTGATAGGAGCGCGCCGCCAGGGCCAGGGCTTTCACACGGGGGAGAAGCTCGCCCATCACCCGCGCCCGTTTCATGCGCTGGTAGCGCGGATGC
>JAJYDD010000346.1 GCA_021777795.1 Pseudomonadota bacterium
GCCGGTTGGAGCGGCGCGGGGACGTATAGCGGAGTCGCGCCTTGCTCCGCCGACCGTCTGCGGCGCAGCGCGAACAGGTAGGCGCCCCGACCGACTCGATGCGAGGATTATCGCATCGACGGCGTCGAGGGCTTCGACCGGCCTATCGGACAAGACCTCGCCCTTCTGCGCAAAGGAGCCGCCAAAGCGCGCGACAACGACGCCGCGCGGGGCGGTCTTGACGGATTTTATATTTGTTGATACCTAAAGTATATAGGCTTGAAAGAAAGCCGGGCTTTGGCCGTGGGAGTGCGCGCGGATGACCCCCGATGCGAAACGGAACGCGGGAGCCGAAAGGCGCCGCGCAACGCTCGGCCCGTCGGCGCATGTCGACACCTTTACGCGCGATCGGCTGCCGGCCGCCGATCAATGGCCCGACATTTTGTTGGATCGCCCCGAATTTCAGTACCCTGACCATGTCAACGTCGCCGTCGAACTGACGGACCGCATCGTCGAGCAGGGGATGGGCGAGCGGGTGGCGCTCATCGGCGACAAGCGCAGGCGGAGCTATCGCGAGCTTGCTGATTGGTCCAACCGCATCGCCCGCGCGCTCGTGGAAGATTATGGCGTCGCGCCGGGCGCGCGCGTGCTGCTGCGCTCCGGCAATAATCCGGCCTTCGTCGCCGCCTGGCTTGGCGTGACCAAGGCGGGCGCCGTGGCGGTCAATTCGATGCCGATGCTGCGCGCCGGTGAACTCGCCAAAATGGTTGACAAGGCGGAAATCGCGCTGGCGCTTTGCGACAGCCGCATCGACGCCGAGCTTCGCGCCTGCGCCCGCGACAGCCGGTTTCTGAAGAGGGTCGTCTGCTTCGATGGCACGGACGGCCATGACGCCGAGCTGGACCGCGCCGCGCTCGCCAAGCCCGCCGCGTTCGAGGCGGTGAAAACTGGCCGCGACGATGTCGCGCTGCTCGGGTTCACCTCCGGCACGACGGGCGAGGCGAAGGCGACGATGCATTTCCATCGCGATCTGCTGGCGATCGCCGACGGCTACGCCCGCGAGGTGTTGGCCGTCCGGCCCGACGATGTGTTCATCGGCTCGCCGCCGCTCGCGTTCACCTTCGGTCTCGGCGGTCTGGCCGTGTTCCCGCTTCGATTTGGCGCGGCGGCGGCGCTGTTCGAGAACGTCTCGCCAGCCAACTTGATGCAGATGATCGAAACCCACAGGGCGACCATCTGTTTCACCGCGCCGACCGCCTATCGGGCGATGCTGGCGGCCAAGGACAGCGCGCCCGACATTTCGTCCCTGCGCATCGCCGTATCCGCGGGCGAGACATTGCCGGCCGCGATCTATGAGGAATGGACGGCCAAAACCGGGGTTCCGATTCTCGACGGCATCGGCTCGACGGAGATGTTGCACATCTTCGTCACCAACCGCCTTGGGGATTGCGCGCCCGGCTGCACCGGCCGTCCCGTCGCCGGCTATGAGGCGAGGGTCGTGGACGATCAAATGCGGGACGTCGCCGACGGCGTTGCCGGACATCTGGCGGTGCGTGGGCCGACCGGGTGCCGCTATCTCGGGGGATCGCGGCAGACCGTCTATGTGCGCGACGGCTGGAACCTCACCGGCGATTCCTTCGTGCGCGACGCCGAGGGGCGTTTCCATTTCGGCGCGCGCGACGACGACATCATCCTTTCGGCCGGCTACAATATCGCCGGCCCCGAAGTCGAAGCGGCGCTTCTGACCCATCCCGACGTGCAGGAATGCGCGGTCGTCGGCGCCCCCGACAGCGAACGCGGCCAGATCGTCGAGGCGCATGTGGTTCTCAAGCCGGGCGCCGTCGGCGATGCGGCCTGCGCGAAGCGGCTTCAGGACCATGTGAAGGCGGCCATCGCGCCCTACAAATATCCGCGTTCGGTGAGGTTCTGCGACGCGCTGCCGAAGACGGCGACCGGCAAGATCCAGCGCTTCAGGCTCAAGCAGCCCTGACGCCGGCCGCGCGGCGGACTTTAGAATCATTCTAAAGCGGAAAGCATTTCAAATCAGCGCGCTAGCCTTGTCGATGGGGGTCGATGGGGCTAGCAATCGGCGCGCGCCTCAAGTCACGACCGGGGACCTAAGCGCGCGTCGAACAGGGCTGAGGCTGTCGCGGTTTGCGATCAGCTCCGGCCGAAGGAGCGAATTTCATGCGGGTCAATCGTCTCTACGCCACGGCCGGCCAAGGGCTATTCGCGGTTGTCGCCGTCGCCGCGGCGGCCTTCGCCGTTCCCGCAGGCGCGGTCACGCTGACGATCTACGCCGCCCAGCACGAACAGACCGTCGACATCTTGACCAAGGCGTTCACCAAGGAGAGCGGCGTCGAGGTCAAGATCCGCAACGGCGAAGCGCCGGAGCTGGCGAGCGAACTCGTCAAGGAGGGCGCGTCGTCTCCGGCGGACGTGTTTTTCACCGAGAACTCGCCGGAACTGCAACTGCTATCGGAGAAGGGCCTGTTGGCCAAGGTGGCGCCGGCGACGCTGGCCAGCGTGCCGGCGGCCGACAGCGGCCCCAGCGGCGATTGGGTCGGCGTGTTCGCGCGCGAGAATGTGCTGGCCTACAACAAGGATCTCATCAAGCCGGCGGAGTTGCCCGCTTCGCTGTTCGATCTGGCCAAGCCGCAATGGAAGGGCAAGGTCGCGATCGCCCCGACCGACGCCGATTTCCTGCCGCTCATCGGCGCCGTCGTCGCCCTAAAGGGGCGCCCGGCCGCGCTGGAATGGCTGAAGGGCCTCAGGGAAAACGCCGCCGTGTTCGACGACGACGAGGCCGTGGTCGCGGCGGTCGAGCGCGGGGCCGCCGCCACCGGGATGATCAACAACTATTATTGGGCGCGCCAGCGCGTCGAGGTCGGCGCCGACAAGATGAAGAGCGGCATCCACTATTTCGCCGACGGCGACATCGGCGGGCTCATCAATATTTCGGGCGCGGCGGTGTTAAAGGCCTCGCACAAACAGGCCGCCGCCCAGAAGTTCCTGGCCTACCTTGTCGGCAAGCCGGCGCAGGAGCTGATGGCGCATCTCGACATCACCTTCGAATATCCGCTGGCGCCGGGCGTCGCCGCCAATCCCGCGCTGAAGCCGATGGCCGAATTGTCGCCGCCGAAGATCACTTTGAAGCAGATCGGCGACGACCGCGACGCCGCCAAGCTGCTGCGGGAAGCGGGCCTGATCTGATGAGCGCGGCCGGGGCGATGACCTTGCGTGGCGGTATGAGCCGGCCTCCGGTCGCGCTCGTCGCGGTCGCGCTCGCCGGCGCCGCGCTGGTTCTGCTGCCGATCGCGGTCATCGCCATCCAGGCGGGCGAAGTCGATCCGCGCGAGGCCTTGGCGTTGCTCTATCGTCCGCTCATCGGCGCGCTGCTCCTCAACACGGTCTCGCTCATCGTCGCGGCGTCGCTGACGACGGCGCTGATCGGCGCGGGGACTGCGTGGCTCGTCGAGCGCACCGATCTTCCCGGGCGGCGGATTTGGTCGGTGTTGATGGTGGCGCCGCTCGCCGTGCCGCCGTTCATTTCGAGCTACGCCTGGGTGTCGATCAGCAACAGGTTTCAGGATTTCGCGGGCGCGCTGGCGGTCGTCACCTTCGCCTATTATCCGCTCGTCTATCTGCCGGTCGCCGCCGCCTTGCGCGGGCTCGATCCCGCGTTGGAGGAGACCGCGCGGGCGCTGGGCGAGGGCGCCTGGAGTTGTTACCGGCGCGTCGTGCTGCCGCAGCTTCGCCCGGCGCTGTTGGGCGGCGTGCTGCTGGTGGCGCTGAATGCGCTGACCGAATTCGGCGCCTTCGCGCTGCTGCGGTTTCGCACCTTCACCACTGTCATCTACGCCCAATACCGCATCGGCCTCGATGGGCCGGAAACCTCGGTGCTGGCGCTGGTGCTCATCGGGCTGTGCCTGGCGCTGGTCGCCGCCGAACTGCGCGTGCGCGGGGGCGCGCGTTATGCGCGAGTCGGCGGCGGCGCGCGGCGCGCGGGCGCGCCGGCCGCGCTCCGGCGTCTGCGCTGGCCGCTGTTTGCTCTGCTCTCGGCGCTCGTGGTCGCGACGCTGGGTCTGCCGGTCGGCATGGTGGTCTATTGGCTCTTGCAACACGCCGAGGCCGCGACCTCGCCAGTCGCGCCCTCGATTCCCGCACTTTTCCACGCGACGCTGAACTCGCTCGGCTTCGGGCTCATGGGGGCGGCTGCCGCTTTGCTCATCGCCGGGCCGATCGGCTATCTGGCCGTGCGCTATCCAAGCCGCGGGACGGCGCTGATCGAGCGCGCCGCTTATCTCACCCAGGGCGTCCCCGGCGTCGTGGTCGCGCTGGCGCTGATCTCCCTTTCGGTGCAACTCGTTCCCTCGCTCTATCAGAGCCTGCCGCTGCTCGCGGTCGCCTATGCGGTGCTGTTCCTGCCGCTGGCCATTGTCGGCGTGCGCGCCTCCCTGGCGCAGATCCCGCCGGCTTTGGAGGAGACGGCGCGCGCGCTTGGCGAGAATGCGCTGTCGGCGGCGGTGCGCGTCGTGCTGCCCCTCGCGGCCAACGGTCTCGGCGCCGGCGCGGCGATGGTGTTCATCTTCGTATCGACCGAACTGACCGCGACGCTGCTGCTGGCGCCGACCGGGGCCAGGACGCTGGCGACGGAAGTGTGGGCCAACACATCGTCGCTCGCCTTCGCAGCGGCGGCGCCCTTCGCGGCCTTGATCCTTTGCCTGTCGTTTCTGTTCACATGGGCTTTCGCCAACCGCCTCGCCAAGGCGGCCTATGGGGGGTGGGTCTGACGATGGCGCGCCTTTCCGTCACCGGCCTCGCCAAGGCTTTTGGCGACCGGCCCATTCTGCGCGGCGTCGATTTCGAGGTCGAGGCCGGCGCGTTGATCGCCGTGCTGGGCGCGT